>CAKPLQ010000001.1 GCA_934167685.1 uncultured Clostridia bacterium
ATATTAGCACTAAACTATAAAAATTTAGTGCTAATAAATAAAATTTTTTAAGACATTTTCAAAAATGATTGACAGAACTTTGAATAATTTTTTATAAATATAGAAATATAAAAAGTGATGTGATAGAATAAGTCTTAATAGGAGAGAGGAAGAAGTAAAATTTGTGCTTCGAGGGAGGAATGAGGCTAAAAATGGATAAATCTAAATTAAAAGAAAAATATCAAAAATTTCAAGAGTTATCTGAAAATATGAAAAGAGACCATATTAGTGAAAGTGCAGCTCAATGTTCATATTATACAATATTATCATTTATACCATTTGTGATTTTGTTGATAACACTAATTCAATATACAGGAATAGCGCCACAGGCATTATTTGATGCAATATCTCAAATAATACCATCAAGTATGAGTGAAATG
Organism: uncultured Clostridia bacterium; assembly: GCA_934167685.1. Classification (GTDB taxonomy): domain Bacteria; phylum Bacillota; class Clostridia; order TANB77; family CAG-508; genus CAG-269. The sequence continues at coordinate 420 of CAKPLQ010000001.1, forward strand.
GTATTAGGCATAGTGCAAGAAGTATATTCTAAATCAATAGGTACGATTTCAATTTCAATAATATTTACAATGTGGTCTGCTGGAAAAGGACTTTATGCGCTAACAACGGGATTGCAAACAGTGTATCAAACTAAAAGCAAAAAAATAACTTCATATATATATTTAAGGGTAAAGGTTTTGTTAGAAACTATATTGTTCATTGTAATGATTGTAATGGGATTGACAATATTAGTATTTGGAAATGGAGTTATTGATATAGTAAAGAGAAATTTCGGAGTACTAGAAAAGTATAATCAAATATCATCAATTCTAGCTCAATTAGGAGTTATATTAGCAACTTTTGTAGTATTCTTACTATTATATAAGTTTATGCCAAAACATAGAGTTCCTTTTAAAAGTCAAGTTTATGGTGCATTGTTTGGAGCGATTGCACTTAATATAATATCATTTGTATTTTCAAGATACTTAACAATTTTTAAGGGCTTTTCTATTACCTATGGAAGTTTAACTACTTTGATGCTTGTGATGATGTGGACTTATTCTTGCTTTTATACAGTATTTTTGGGGGCTGAATTGAATAAATTTATGAATAAAAATCATTCTTGATTTTTTGCACCGTTGGGACCGGTTCTCAACGGTGCAAAATTTTATAAAATGCTTCCAAGAACTAATATACCTAAATTATCCTCATAAATTTTTCTGAATTGAGTTATAGGAAGAGGATTAGTGCCTAGACCAACTTCAATCGTGTATCCAGGTCTGTTATAATTTTGAATGAACCAATCTTTATAACCGGCAAAGCTAGAATTATAAGGAGTATGTTCAAGAGAATAACCACTAACATTAGCAAATTGAGTTCCAATTTGAAAGGCACCTGGAGGATTATAATTTTGGAACTGCCAGTAAATAACTTCACCTTGAGAGTGGTATGCAAGGATAAGCCTGAAATTATGCTGTAAAGTAAAATTATAAACAGCTAAAGCTTCTGGTTCTGTAAGAGAACCATATCCTACAAAATCACGAGGAGCAGGTCCGCGTAAAACCTTGATTATATTTTATTTCACGAGCTTGTTGCCATCCAGCAGGAAATTGCAAGTTTAGGTCCACACCACGAATATTGGCTTTCCATCCATCTGGAAAAGGAATTGTCGCAAATCCATAAGCGATTTTTTCGGCTTGTTTGTATGAAGATGAAGTTTTGGAAAGAGCGCCTGTAACTAAGTCAACTCCGTCAGGATTAACTAAAGGAACAATATAAATAGAAACAGAATCAAACAAACGTCTAGCAGAAAAATTCCAGATAGAAGAATTAGTTTGAATAGCATTACAATAATCATATATAAATTCTAAAAGAACCAAAGAAGTGATCCATTCGTTAGCATGATAACTAGCTGAATAAAAAACTTCTTTTTGCCCACGACCAATTCTAACAAAAGGAATGTCCTTACCCATAATACTTTTTCCAATAGACCCAGTTTGAATAAAAGGATAAGATTGTTTTAGAATACGTAAATTTTCATATAATAGATTAGAACTAAAAACGAAATCGTCCATAAAAACCTCATTTCTTGGCAGTTTAATGAATTGTAGTAGTGAAGAAAAAGAAAAAATCATTAATTGCCACAATAATTGTAATATTATATGACAAAAAAGAAAAAGTGTGATATAAATATTTTGCACCGATGGGACCGGTTCTTAACGGTGCAAAAAAATGTTTTTTAGCAGTAAAAATACAAAAAATGCACCGTTAAGAACCGGTCCCATCGGTGCAAAAAGAAAGGAAGTCTAGTGATATTATGAACAAATACATGAAAATTGCCAAAGACAAATCAATACAAGGATTCAAAAACAAAGAAGGAGGACCATTTGGAGCAGTAATAACTGACAAAGAAGGTAATATTATAGCGGAAGGGAATAATAGAGTATTATGTAGTAATGACCCAACAGCACATGCGGAGGTGGTTGCGATAAGAACTGCATGTGAAAAGTTAAAAACATATAATTTATCAGGATATGTATTATACACATCTTGTGAGCCATGTCCAATGTGCTTATCAGCAATAATTTGGGCAAATATAAAAACAGTATATTATGGTTGCACAAAAGAAGATGCAGGGAGTATTGGATTTAGAGATGATGTTATATATCAATATTTAAAAGGTGAAGATAAAGATTTAATTAATTTAAAACAAATGGATAGAAATGAATGCATACATGCATTTGAAGAATATAAAAAGGAGAGCGGAGTAATATACTAAAATTGATCAAGATGGAACAAAAAAGTACCATTCTTGTGAGCAAAACAGAACCGGTCCATAATGTGTGTAAACAAGGTTGGCTCTGCATACCTTGAAAAGTCTTTTAATTAAAAAAGAAGAACCGGCACATTATTAAGGTGGCGGTTCTTTGTTGATTCTTGACATAGCAGCAAAAATTCAATTAATCAATTGCTTTATACTTTATAATAGAACATAATTTTAAAATATATTATTTCTTTAAATTTCCACATTTTTGACATCTTCCTGTTAAAGTAGCACAAGTATTACAAATTACAGGAACAGCTGTATTCGAATTAATATATGAATTTCCACATAATTTACAACTCCATGATGTAAATGCAGCTCCAGCCGGTGACAATTGATGTCCATCACATTGAATGTTTCCGAAAATTTCAGTTGCTTTTTTATTCAAGGTAAGTAGTTTTACTCCAATAATTAAAGTAATTATAGCTACTATTATACTTACAATTGTAATAAATTTCTTTTTTAATTTTGTATTCATAAAATAATTACCTCCAAAATATTATTACTTCCTATATTATACTATAAATTTGTTTAAACAATAATGAATTGACAAAATTATAATATTTGGTTCTAAAACACTTAAACATTCTTCTAATTAAATATAAAGGCAAAAAAATCAATCTTTTATAGTTTATTCCGTGATTTTCACTTGGTGTGACGATTCAATTTTCATGGTGGAGATGAGGGGAGTCGAACCCCTGTCCACAACACCATCCACACAAACTTCTCCGAGTGCAGTTTATTATTAAAATTCATCTAACAAGCATTAATAAACAAACGATTGATAGATATATCTGCAAGATACCCACTGTTTTTGCAGAGAAAACAGCTTTGTTTCCCACTAAAATGACACCAAATTAAAATATGTGGGGATATTTTAACAGGCGATGCTGCAATTAGGCAGCAAATGCTAATTCTGTATTATCAGCGTTTATATTTAGTTTTCTCGTTTTTTTAAGTGGCAAACGAGAATCCACTACTCGCTATTTGTGCTTCCAATGTAATGTCGAAACCATTACATCCCCATGTAATACAATAATTATTATAATATATTTTTAAATTAAATTCAAGTTTTTTAAAATTGAATTTTGTATAAAATGCAAATTATTGATACTTGAAATAAAGATGTTAGAACTTATAATTTGAAAAAATAATTTTGAAAAAAGGTATTTACAAAATAAAAAATGTTTTATATAATTAGTATAGAATTAATATAAAGGAGAAATGGAAAAAATGGATAAAGAAAGAGAAAAATGTGCTGAAATTTTAAAAAGAACAGGGGTACCTGAAAATTTAATAAATACACCAGCTATATTTGAAGATTGTTTTAAAAATTATTGTAAAAATGAGAAAAAAGAAAATATAAGGGCAGTAGTACCAAAAGATAATGAATTTACATTTTTAGGTACTAGATATGTACTAAAAGATGATAATACATTAGAAGAAGAATATAATGATTTCTATGATCCAAAATGTGAAAATTATGCAGAAATATTAAAAAAAGAAAAATTGAATAAATACGGTATTGCTGAAAAATGTTCATACAACATGTGTGCGTATGGCAGATTAGATTTTGGGATGACTGATAATCATGTAGTTGAAAGAAAAAATGGAAAAATAATAACTATTTATGGATTTTATCAAAATAAAATAAATTCTATTGACAGCGGTGTAATTGATTTGAACTCTCAAGCTAGTTTTTTGGAAAGAAAAAAAGAAGAAAAAATTGATTTAAAATCTACATTGGATACATTTGATAAAAATGCTAAAGATGCAGTTGAAAATTATCCACAATTAAAAGAATACTATGATGAATTAAGAAAAGGTGTTATTGCTGAATTAAAAGACCAATATTTGTTAAATATTGACTCATTTATAGTAGATGATGATAATATTCAAATACTTGGAATAACAGATGAGGACTATAGAAAAAAATTAACTGAATTATCAGAACAATTAACTGAATTATCAGAACAATTAGATGAAGCAAATGAAAAAAATAAAAAATTAAAGAGAGATAATGCATCTTTAACTTCAAAATTGAAATCAACTTTAGAATTTTGTGAAGATGTAAAAAATAGTAAATTTGGAAGTCTTTTCTTTGGCAGAAAAATTAAAAAATTGAATGGCATTCAGGAACAACAAGAAGAAAGATAGAAGTTAATGTAAAATCTAGTAATAACAAAGGTTTTTCCTATAAACAATTTAGTAAAAATCATAAATTTTCAAATATTTAAAAGATGAATTGTAAAAAATATATACAAGTTCATCTTTTTTTGAATTTATAATAACAATTTTTAAATTTAATAATACAAAAAATACAATTAGCACAACAAAAAGCGGTAATTTTTGCAAATATAACATTATTAGATTTGTATTGGGAAGGTTATTCAAGTATAAACTTGAAATATATGAGCTAATTTGCAAAAACATATTCTAATTATTTAGATGTAAAAGATGTACAGAAGAGATAGAATTTTAACAAAATTTTGATAAAAATGTATAAAATTTTCCTCTTTTGAGATAATAAAATTAGACTTGAAATTAAAGGAGGAAAAAAGAATGAAAGCAACAGGAGTTGTAAGAAGAATAGACGATTTAGGTAGAGTAGTAATACCAAAAGAAATAAGAAAAACATTACGTATAAAAGAAGGCGAGCCTTTAGAAATATTTACAGATAGAGAAGGCCAAGTAATATTAAAGAAATATTCACCAATAGGTGAACTATCAGAATTTGCATCAGGATATGCAGAAACATTGTCAAAAACAACTGGACATATAGCATGTATTACAGATAAAGACACAGTAATAGCAATGTCTGGTGCACCTAAAAAAGAATTTTTAGAGCAAAATGTTAGTGAAGAGTTAGAACAATTAATGGAAGATAAAGAAATATATACAAGTAAAGAAAATAGTGATGTTGCAGTTCCTATAACAAAAAATGATAATAATGAAAGAAAATATAATGCACAAGTAGTATACCCAATAATTTCAAATGGGGATACAATTGGAACAGTAATTTTATTGTCTAAAGAATCAAATACAAAAATGAATGAAGTCGAAAAAAAGGTTGCTCAGTCAGCTGCAAGTTTTTTGGGAAGTCAAATGGAAATATAAATTCTAAAAGTGAACGGATGGGACCGGTTCTCAACGGTGCAGTAAACATAAAAATGCACCGTTGAGAACCGGCCCCAAACGTTCATTTTATTTTTAAACTAACAATGGTAACTCCCATTTCGCCTTCGCCAAAAGTACCAAGGCGGAAACTACCAACAAATTTATTATTTTTTAAGTAACGATGTATGCCATTACGCAAAGCACCAGTACCTTTACCATGTACTATACGTATAGGAGAAAGTTTTGCAACAAAGCAGTCATCGATATATTTATCTATAAGTGGAACTGCTTCATCAACTGTCAATCCTAACACATTGATTTCTGGTTTTACAGTTTGAGCTTTAAAACTAGAATTACCAAGTACTTTACCAGAACTTCCGATATTTGATTTTTTACTAGTATGATTCTCTGATTTAGATTCATACAAATTCTTAATATCAATTTTCATCTTCATTATACCAACTTGAACTTGAACAGTATTATCTTTAGAAATATTAGAAACTACAACACCATCAGAACCTAAATTATTTATATAAACATTTAAACCAGGTTTGATATCTTCACGTTTAATAGATGGAAGCAAATTATCAGAAAGTTCAACAGTATCTGAACCAGAAAGTGAAGATATTTCATCATTTAATTTATTTCTAAGTTTATTAGCCTTAGAGGCAGAAGTGGTAGTATCTAAATCTTTTATAATAGAATTAGCAGTTTCTTTAGCATCAATCAAAATTTGTTTTGCCTCTTGTTTAGCATTTGCAACCAATTCTTTTTCTTTACTAGAAACATCAAAGTGCTGATTTTTTAAAGTTTTACGCAATTCTTCTGCTTCTTGCAAAGCGATAGAAGTATGGCGTTTTTCGTCTTCAATTTTAGATTTTTCGTCATAGATGTTTTTTAGCAAATCTTCAAGATTAACAGTTTCTTTATCAATCATAGAAGAAGCACGTTCTATAATTGCCTCATTTAAACCTAATTTTCTACTTATCGCAAAAGCATTACTTTTACCAGGAATGCCTATTAATAGACGATAAGTAGGTTTTAAATTTTCTATGTCAAATTCTACACTGGCGTTTTTAAAACCAGGTGTAACTAAAGCATATTTTTTCAATTCTTGATAATGTGATGTTGCTACAGTAAGGCAACCAAGTTCTGTAAAGTATTGTAAAATGCTGATTGCAAGATGTGCACCTTCAAGTGGGTCTGTACCAGAACCTAATTCATCCACAAGAATTAAGCTATCTGCAGTGGCTGTTTGAGTGATTTTAACAATGTTACTAATGTGAGATGAAAATGTACTTAAAGATTCAGTAATACTTTGTTCATCACCAATATCAGCGAAGATGTGGTCAAATACATAAATGCTAGAATGTTCATCTGCAGGGATATTTAAACCACTACATGCCATGGCTGATAAAAGACCGATTGTTTTTAATGATACAGTTTTTCCGCCAGTGTTTGGACCTGTAATAATCAAACTTGAAAAGTCAGTGCCTAGTACTAAAGAAATAGGTACAACTTTGTCCATATCAATTAAGGGATGACGGGCATTGTTTAAAATAATTTGCTTGTTGTTATTTATTTCTGGTGTAGTGCAGTGCAATTCTAAAGAATAATGTGCTTTGGCAAATATAAAATCAAGTTTTCCAATTAATTTAGCATTACTTTCAAGTTCTTTTGTGTAAGGGAATAGCAAACCACTCAAGTTTTGCAAAATTCTTTCAATTTCAAGTTCTTCTTCAATATGCAAGTTAGATAGTTCATTATTAAAGTCGAATACAGCTAATGGCTCGATAAATACAGTTGAACCACTACTTGACATGTCATGAACAAATCCTTTTACACAACTACGATATTCTTCCTTTACAGGTATTACAAAACGACCATTACGAATTGTTACAAGGTTTTCTCTCATGTATTTTGAGTATGTGGAAGAGTGTAAAATGGTATTTAATTTGGCACGAATGTCTTGTTCAATTTTTCGTTCTTTTCGACGAATGTCTTGCAACTTAGCAGAAGCACTATCTGCGATTGTATATTCATCAACAATTGATTTTGCAAAAGTAGCAACAATGCTTGGATTTACGTATAATTCTGTAAAGTATGGTTCAATGGCAGAGAAGTCTGAGGTTGCGAGAAAGTCTTTTGAAAGATATTCTTTTAAATCTGCTGACATTTGCAAAATGTTTTGAAGTTCTAATAATGCTTTTATGCTAAGAGAACCACAGCCTTCTAATGTTTTTAAATATACTGTAATATCAGCAATTTCTCCAAGTGGTGGGGTACTGTTTCTTTGCATTAAAATTACTCCTTGACTTGTTTCGTTTAGTATTTTTTGTACTTCTGCTTTGTCTTGTGATGGACGTAATTCTTCTGCATATTTTTTTCCTATATATGTTTTACAATAGTTTGATATGTTTTCTAATATTTTATCAAATTCTAGTTTTTTTAGATTGTTGTTCATTTAAAAATCATTCCCTTCTAAAGCATCAGTGGCTTTATAACACTATTATTATGTCACAAAAATGAGAAAATTTCAACAAAACCTTGCCAAAAATAGTAATAAAAGGTATAATGAAGATATACTAAAAAAATATAACTAAGAGAGGAGCGATTTTTATGCAAATAAAAATAACAGGAAAGGAACTAAAGGTAACAGAAGCAATAAACGATTATGTAGAAAGAAAAATGGAAAGAGTAGCAAAATATTTTGATGATGCTGAAGCAGATGTAATGCTAAAAGTAGAAAAAAACATACAAATAGCAGAAATTAAAGTATCAGCAAACGGAGAAATGTTTAGAGCTGTAACAGAAGATAAAGATTTATATGCATCTATAGATAAAGATATAGACATATTAGAAGGACAAATAAGAAAATCAAAAACAAAGAAAGACAAAATGATGAGAGATGCAAGCTTAAAAGCTTTAGATGCTGAAGAAACAGTACATGAGGTTACAGATGAAATATTAAAAACAGAATATTATGACATCAAACCTATGACACCTGAAGATGCAAAATTAAAATTGCAAGAAAGACCATCTCAAATGATCTTGGCTTTTGTTAATGTAGAAACTTCTAAAGTTAATGTTATTCATAAATTAAAAGATGGTAAAAATTATGGTTTAATTGAGCCAGAGGCTTAATGATAAATAAATATATAATAAAAAGTTGTTTTGGATAAGAAATTATTTAAAGCAACTTTTTTGTGTATTAAAGATTTTTTTAAGATGGAAAAAATTACATTGATAAAGTTTGAAAATTTTTATTATAAAGTATTGAATTTTTTTTAGCATAACGATATAATGAACTTGATATGAAAAAATTCGACAAGAAACAACAAATAAAGATAATAAAAATAATATTAATTATAATATGGATGGGAGTAGTATTTGCATTTTCAAATCAAGGTGGAACAAAATCGAGTGGTACAAGCTCAAAGGTGACAAGAGTAATTGTAAATATTGTAACAAAAGACAATGAAGAACCCAATAAACAAACAATGGAACAAATAGAAAAAGTTGTAAGAAAAGTCGCACATTATACTATTTATACAATAGGTGGATTCTTAATAATGAACTATACATATTCAATGGAGAAAACCAAAAAGCAAAAGGTATTAGGAAGTTTACTTTTTGGCGTATTTTATGCGTCTACAGATGAATTACATCAATATTTTGTGCCTGGCAGAAGTGCAAGACTTTTTGATGTAGGAATTGATACACTAGGAGTTCTTACAGGAATTTTAGCATATTTAGTAATTAGAAAGTTAATAAAAAATATTGATATACAAGTTAGGATTCATGGAAAAGAGGAAAAATGAAAAGAGTTAATGATTTATTGAGAAAAAAATTCTCTAAGATAATAATTTTTATGTTACTAGATGTTAGTGTTATGCTAGTTGCCACATTTTTAGCGGTTGCTTTAAGATTTGACTTTATAAATATACCATTACAATATTTAGAAGTAGCCTTTAAGTATGTTGCTTTAGATATTGCTATTATGGTAACATCTTTTTCATTGTATAATTTGTATACATCAGTATGGAGATATGCTTCAATTACAGAACTAATTAATATTGTAATGGCTTGTGGTACAACAGAAATAATTTGTTTTGCATACAAAAAGTTTTTAGGAATATCAATGCCAAGAAGTTATTATTTAATTAGAGTATTACTATTAGTGCTTCTAATTACTTCAGTTAGATTTTCATTTAGAATATTAAGAACTCTTATTATAAAGATTGAAAATAAAAAGAAAAATAATAATATAATGATAATAGGTGCTGGAGAAGCTGCCAGATTATTAATAGATGAAATATCAAGAAATAAAAAATATTTTGATTCGAAAATAGTTTGTATAATAGATGATAACAAAGAAAAAATTGGAACATATTTAAGAGGAATACAAATTGTTGGAACAAGAAAGAAAATTAAGCAAGCATCTGAAACATATCAAGTTAATCAAATTATAATTGCAATTCCATCAGCTCCAAAAGAGGAAATTTCTAAAATAGTTACAGAGTGCCAAAAGACCACTTGTGAATTAAAGATATTACCTTCAATTTATTTAACGATGAATGAAAAAGAAAATAATATTGTTAATAATATAAGACCAATATCATATGAAGACTTTTTAGGAAGAAGCCAAATCGTTGTTGATATTAATGAAATTTCTGATAATATTACAGATAAAGTTATAATGGTAACTGGAGGAGGAGGTTCAATAGGTTCTGAACTTTGCAGACAGATTGCAAAATGTAATCCAAAGCAATTAATTATATTTGATATTTACGAAAACAATGCATATGATATTCAAATGGAACTTTTAAGGGACTATCCAAAACTTGATTTACATGTTATAATTGGTTCAGTTAGAGATTATGACAGATTAGAAAGAGTATTTAGGGAATATAAACCAAATCAAGTTTTCCATGCTGCAGCACATAAACATGTGCCATTAATGGAAATGAGTCCTAATGAGGCAATAAAAAATAATTGTTTAGGAACGTTAAATTGTGCTAAATTAGCAGATAAATATAAAGTTGCAAAATTTGTACTAATTTCAACAGATAAAGCAGTAAGACCAACGAATATAATGGGAGCATCAAAAAGAATTTGTGAAATGATAATTCAGAGCTATGATAAAAAAAGCAAAAATACATCTTATGTAGCAGTAAGATTTGGAAATGTGTTAGGTTCAAATGGTTCTGTAATTCCATTATTTTTAAAGCAGATAGAAAATGGAGGGCCTGTGACTGTTACACATAAAGATATAACTAGATTTTTTATGACAATACCAGAAGCAGTAAGTTTAGTGCTACAAGCAAGCGTTTATGCCGAAGGTGGAGAAATATTTGTTTTAGATATGGGACAACCTGTTAAAATATATGATTTAGCAAAACAGATTATAAGATATAAAGGTTTTGAACCAAATGTAGATATAAAAATAGAAATTACAGGCTTAAGACCTGGAGAAAAATTATATGAAGAAATTTTAATGGATGAGGAAGGTTTAAAAGAAACTCCTAATAAATTAATCCATATTGGCAAACCAATTGAAATAGATAAAAATTTCTTTAGAGATTTGGATTTATTAATAAAAGCTTCATATAATAATGAGCCAAATATAAAAAAGAAAGTGGCTAGAATTGTAAAGACGTATAGAATAGATGAAAATATAAATTCTGAGAATAAAAATTATGAAACAAAAGTAATAAAGAATAATTTTGAAATAACAGAATTAAGAGAAGTAAATGCTTAAAATTAGATAGAAAAGAGAATGACAAGAGATGAAAAATATAAAACCTTTTGAAAATAAAGTATGGTTAAGTTCACCAACAATGCATGGAGATGAAATAAAATGGGTTGAAGAGGCATATAGAACAAATTGGATGAGCACAGTTGGTGAAAACATTAATGAAGTTGAAAAGATGACATGTAAAAAAGTTGGGTGCAAATATGCTGTTGCATTATCTTCTGGAACGGCATCATTGCATTTAGCAATGAAATTAGCAGGAATCAAAAAAGATGAAAAGGTATTTTGTAGTGATATGACATTTAGTGCAACAGTAAATCCTATTATATATGAGGGTGGAATACCTGTATTTATTGATACAGAATATGATTCATGGAATATGGACCCAGTAGCCTTAGAAAAGGCATTTGAACTTTACCCAGAGGTTAGAGTGATAGTTGTTGTTCATTTATATGGAACACCTGCAAAAATGGATGAAATAATAAAAATTGCTAAAAAACATAATGCTATTGTTATAGAAGATTCAGCTGAAAGCTTGGGGGCTACATATAAAGGAAAACAAACTGGAGCATTTGGAAAATATAATTGTATTTCATTTAATGGAAATAAGATTATAACAGGTTCAAGTGGAGGAATGTTGTTAACAGACGACTTAAATGCTGCTAATAAGGCAAGAAAATGGTCAACACAAGCAAGAGAAAATGCACCATGGTATCAGCATGAAGAAATAGGTTATAATTACAGAATGAGCAATGTTATAGCAGGTGTAGTTAGAGGGCAATATCCACATTTAGAAGAGCATATAGCCCAAAAGAAGGCCATATATGAAAGATATAAAGAAGGATTAAAAGGATTACCATTAAAAATGAATCCGATTCCAGATAATTGTGAGCCTAATTATTGGTTGTCTTGCATGATAATAGATAAAGACGCTATGTGCAAGCAAGTAAGAGGCGAACAAGAAGCTCTTTATATAAGTCAAAAAGGAAAATCTTGCCCAACAGAAATACTAGAAAAAATAGCAAGTATAAATGCAGAAGGAAGACCAATTTGGAAACCAATGCACATGCAACCTATTTTTAGAATGAATCCATTTGTTACTGGACATGGTAATGGCAGAGCAAATACAAATGCATATATTGCAGGAGAAAGTCAAGATATTGGTATGGATATATTTAATAGAGGATTGTGTTTACCTTCTGATAATAAGATGACACCAGAACAACAAGATAAAATTATAGATGTTATAAGAGGATGTTTTGAATGATGGAACATAAAAAAGGAATATATGAAAATTACATAAAGAGAATATTGGACATTATTTTAAGCCTAGTTGCTTTGGCATGTTTATCTCCTATTTTATTGATTGTTGCAATTTTGGTAAGAGTAAGATTAGGTAGTCCAGTTCTTTTTAAACAGAAAAGACCTGGAAAGGATGAAAAGATTTTTACTTTATATAAGTTTAGAACTATGACGGATGAAAGAGATAAATCAGGTAATTTATTACCTGATTCTCAAAGATTGACTAAGTTTGGTAAGTTCTTGAGAAGTACTAGTTTGGACGAGTTGCCAGAATTGATTAATATTATTAAAGGCGATATGAGTATTGTGGGGCCAAGGCCACAACTTGTGAGAGATATGCTGTTTATGACTGATGAACAAAGAAAAAGACATTCTGTTAGACAAGGCTTAACAGGGCTTGCTCAAGTTAATGGAAGAAATAATATAACTTGGGAAGATAAGCTTAATTATGATTTAGAGTACATACAAAATATAACATTTATTGGAGATTTAAAGATAATTCTAAAAACTGTTTTGAAAGTTTTTAGAAAAGATGATATAAATACTGATGGAATGGATACAGCAGAGGATTTGTGTGATTATCTGTTAAGAACTAAACAAATATCAGAAGAAGAATATAAAGAAAAGTTGAAAATATAATTAGGGAGATAGAATGGAAGAAGAGTTAGTATCGATTATAATGCCTTCATATAATACAGGAAAATTTATAGAAAAAACAATTAATTCTGTAATTAATCAAACATATAACAATTGGGAACTGATAATTGTTGATGATTGCTCAAATGATAATACAGACGAGATTGTAAAAAGTATTAATGATAGCAGAATTGTTTACTTAAAAAATGAAAGAAATAGCGGAGCGGCTGTTAGTAGAAATAAAGCATTAAAAGAGGCTAAAGGAAGATGGATTGCATTTTTGGATAGTGATGACTTATGGAAAAAAGATAAATTGCAAAAACAAATTGATTTTATGAAGGAAAACAATTATTGTTTTAGCTATACTAATTATATTGAAATTGATGAAAATGATAATTCAAATGGAAAAATAATAACAGGGCCTAAAAGAATAACTAAAACAGCGATGTTTAATTATTGCTGGCCTGGTTGTTTGACTGTAATGTATGATGCAAAAAAAATTGGGTTAATCCAAATAGAAGATATAAAAAAGAATAATGATTATGCTATGTGGTTAAAGGTTTGCAAGAAAGCAGATTGCTATTTGCTAAATGAAGAATTAGCTATGTATAGAAGAAGAAGCGGAAGCATAAGCAATCATAGTTATATAACATTAATTAAATGGCATTATAAATTATATAGAGAAGCTGAACATCAGAATGTGATTTATAGTTTGTTTAATACTTGTAGGAATATGGTGTTTGGAATACATAAGAAGAAAAAATATTGTAATTTGTTTGATGTGGAGAAAAAAAGTGGAAAGAGATAATATTTTATACAAAATTAGAAGAAAATGTCAAGTAATAGCACATAAAATTTTTAGTAATGAATTTATGTCCAAGCTGTATTTTAAAATTGTGTTGAGGGAAAAATTAGATTTAAAAAATCCAAAAACTTTCAATGAGAAATTGCAATGGCTAAAATTATATTATTATCCAAATAATGATTTAGTAATAAAGTGTGCTGATAAATATAGAGTTAGAGAATATATTAAAGAAAAAGGATATTATGATACATTAGTTCCATTAATTGGATGTTGGGAAAATACAAAAGAGATAAAATGGAATGATTTACCAAACCAATTTGTGTTAAAATGTAATCATGGCTGTGCATATAATATTATTTGTTATGATAAAGAAAAATTTGATAAAGAGAGTTCAATAAAATTGTTAGACAAGTGGATGAAGGAAGATTTTGGAGCATTTAATATTGAATTACATTATTCAAAAATAAAACAACATAGAATAATATGTGAAGAATTTTTGGGTGAAAATCTTGTGGATTACAAATTCTTTTGTTTTAATGGGCAAGTAAAATATATGTATGTTGCAAGCGATTCTCTTCATGATAGACAATGTAAAATGGGATTTTTTAATTTAGATGGTTCAAAAATGGAGATACAAAGAGATGATTATGACAACATTGAAGAAATAACATTTCCAGAATTTTATAATGAAATGCTGGATATGGCTCAAAATATCTGTAAAGATTTTATTTTTGTAAGAGTTGATTTTTTTGTAACTGAATATAAGTATTATTTCGCAGAATTGACTTTTACACCAAGCGCTTGTATGATGCCATTTAATCCAAAGAATGTAGATTTGGAATGGGGAAAATTATTAAATATAAGTGATTTGACTAAAAAATAAGGAGGAAGAGGTATGGCAAAAATGAATATTAGTCCAAATAACTTTTGGATTAAGAAACTTATGGGCATTATACAACATTATGATTCAGATAAATATTGGAAAAGAAGAAAAATTGTTGTCAATCCTGCTGATAAAACAAATAAGCTAATCAAATTATATTACCTTTTCTATATAAAGAAATGTGATGCATACAACAATGCTTCAATGGGAACAGACTTAAATCAAGGAGCAATATTTGAAACAAGACCAGAATTACCACATGGGTTAAATGGAATTATTGTACATTTAAAAGCTCATATAGGAGCAAATGCAGTAATATGGCAACAAGTTACTATTGGTAGCTCTGGAGGTGGAACTCCATGGATTGGTGATAATTGTAAAATTGGTGCAGGAGCGAAAATTTTAGGCAAGATTAAAATAGGAAATAATGTTACAATTGGTGCAAACACAGTTGTAACCAAAGATATTCCGGATAATTGTACTGTGGTTGGTCAACAAATGAGAATACTTGAAAATAAAAATATTGATAAGAAATAATAAATTAAGCATATATGTGAATTTAATGGAGGAGAATATGAATATTCTATATTTATCAAATTTGACCGGAAATTTATTTGCAGGTCCTAATAATAGTGTTCCTGCACAAATAAGTGCACAATCTAAAATAGATAATGTTTTTTGGTATAATATAAATAATATAAAAAGAGATGAGTGGAAAGAATTAAATTGCTTTAATTTAAATGATTATCCCACAGGGAGGTTAAAAGATTTACCAGAACCATTTAATAAACCAGATATAATTGTTATTGAAGAATTTTACTGCTTTCCATTTTGCAAACTAATTTATGATGCAATTGAATGTAAAATTCCATATATTATTATTCCAAGAAGTGAATTAACAGAAAATGCCCAGAAAAAAAAGTATATTAAGAAATTTTTTGGAAATATAGTATATTTTAAAAAAATGGCTAAAAGAGCAGCTGCAATTCAGTTTTTATCTCTTCAGGAAAAGTTAGATACTAGTGAAAAATGGAACAAAAAATATATGATTATTCCAAATGGTGTTGAGATTTCTAACAATAAGAAAGAAGTATTTTCAAAAAATGAAATTAAGGCTACATATATAGGACGATATGAGTTATATCAGAAAGGATTAGATATTTTGATAGATGCTATTGCAAATACTCAAGATATATTAAGACAAAATAATTTTATATTGAATATGTATGGAGTTGATCAAGAGGGGACAATAAAGATTATAGAAAAAAAAATAATAGAATATGGTATAAGTGATTTGGTAAAGATTAATAGTGCTGTTTTTGGAGAGGAAAAGAAGAAGATTATCTTGGAATCTGATGTTTTTGTTTTAACATCAAGATTTGAAGGAATGCCAATGGGACTTATTGAGGCATTATCATATGGTATTCCTTGCTTAGTGACAAAAGGTACTAATATGAGTGAAGATATTAATAGCTATAATGCAGGTTGGATTTCAGATAATACAGTAGAAAACTTAAAAGATGCTATAAAAAAAATGTTAAAAGATAAAGAAAAATTAAAAATAATAGGCGATAATGCAAAAAAATTATCTTTAAAATATTCTTGGAAACAGATAGCAGAAAAAACACATAATGAATTCGAAAAAATTATTCTGGAGGAATTGAAATGAACATAATCAAAAATTTATTAAAGATATTACCAGATAAGTTATATTTGCAGCTGATGTATTTTAAACATTTTAGAAAATTTATTAATTTTAATAATCCAAAAAGTTTTAACGAAAAAATTCAATTTTTAAAATTGAAATATAGAAGCAATGAACTTACAGAAATGGCTGATAAATATAAAGTTAAACAATATGTTTCTCAATTAATAGGAAATGAATATGTTATTCCAACATTAGGAGTTTGGAATACTACTGAGGAAATTAACTTTGATGAGCTTCCAGAAAAATTTGTTTTGAAGTGTAATAATGATTCTGGAGGAGTTGTCATATGTAAAGACAAACAAGCTCTTAATATAGAAGAGACAAAAAAATTTTTAAACTCTCGCTTAAATAATAATGGATTTTGGTATGGAAGAGAATGGCCATATAAAAACATTAAGCCTTGTATAATTGCAGAAAAATATATGGAGAATAATGGTCAAAATGAATTAATTGATTATAAGTTTTTTTGTTTTAATGGTCAACCAAAAGTTGTTTTAGTGTGTTCAGAAAGATTTGCATCTAATAATATGTGCAAAACATATTTTGATGAAGATTGGAACTTATTAAATATAATGGAAGCTAATCACAGGACTGATAAAGAACAAAAAAAACCACAAAGTTTTGAAAAGATGAAGACAATCTCTCAAAAATTAGCTAAAGATATGCCTTTTGTAAGAATTGATTTCTATGAAATTGAAGGTAAGCTATATTTTGGTGAAATAACATTTTTCCCAGCCTCAGGATTAGAAAAATTTAAACCAGAAAAATGGAATAACATATTTGGAGATATGATAGATATTAGTAAATATAAATAAAAGTATGGAGGATATATGAAAAAGAAAGTACTACATATTTCATGTGGTGGATTAGGATATGGTGGAGTTAGTTCAGTAATATTTTCAATTGTTGAAAAACTGTATTCTAGATTTGATTTTGAATGCATTGTTTTTAAAAAAAGATGTAATAGAGAAAAAGAATTTTTAAAATATGGAAAATTGCATAGAATACAAGCATATAATGATGATGGAAAAAGACATTTAATGGAATTAATTTTAAGACCGTTTAGATTGTATATAAATATCTTTAAAATTTGTAAGAAAGAACAATATTATGTGGTACATGCTCATAATTACTTTGATGAAGGAATATGTCTATGGGCTGCTAAAAATGCTGGAGTTCCAATCAGAATTGCTCATAGTCATAGTACAATGTCACCTCATAAAAAAAGATTCTTGGTTAAATTACAAGAAAAAATAAATAAATCAATGATAAAAAGATTTGCAACACATAGAATAGGATGTTCTGATGCTGCTTGCAAAGATTTTTTCGGTGATATAGAATATAATGTAATTTTCAACTCAGTAAATTTAGAAAAATTTGCCCCTAAAATGTCAAAGAATAATGAAGTTTTAACATTTATTCATGTTGGTAGGTATACATATCAAAAAAACCAAGAATTTGTTATAAAAATATTTTACAATATTAAGAAAAAAATATCAAAAAGTAGACTAATGCTTGTTGGGTTTGGAGAAGATAAAGAAAAATTAATTAAGTTGGTTAATGAATTAAACTTAAGTGAGTCAGTTTTTTTTATTCCCGGAGACAAAGGAGATATTTCGAGAGTTTACGATGAAGCAGATTATATGATTTTTCCTTCAATATATGAAGGATTTGGAATTGTTTTGTTGGAAGCTCAATCAAAAAGAATTCCATGCTTTGTTTCGGAAGCAATTCAAAAGGAAGTTGATGTAGGACTACTAAATTATATAAACTTAAGTGAGTCGGAAGAGGACTGGGCAGAGAAAATTTTATTATACATCAATAAGAAATGTAAAATTAATGACAACACAATATCAGAGAACTTAAAAAAATTTAGTATAAGTACAATATGTGAGCAATATGCTAACATATATGGAGGAAACATATGAAAAAAATTAAAGAACAAGGTTTTAGTAAATTAATATTTTTTATATTTGAGATATTTTCTATAATTTCTTGTATCACATGTATGATATTTATAAATATTGAAAATAAAATTTTTATAACATTATTGCCTTTTGGCTTTTTACTAATAACTTTGCTATTTTATAAAAATTATAAAATTGCAAAAGATAATGTTACATTTTTAATAATTGAAACTTTATATTTTATAAGATTATCGCTTTTGCCTTTTTTATACTCTTTTAACTGTAATATTCAATTGTTTGAGGGAAAAAAATATGTAGGCTCGTTTATAAATAAAAGTTGTTTATTAATGTTGTATGAATTTTTGGCTATACAATTTATAATATACTTACATATATATTTAAAAAATATTAATAAAATCAAAGTTGTATATTCAAGAGTTAAAGGAGACATAAGTAAGTTTCTTATTATTGGAATTAGTTGTTTTATTATAATAATATATATTTTCATGCCACAATATTCTGCAAAGTTTAAAAATATTTTTGATTTATCAGATACAAATTTTACAATTGCAGAGTCTAATATAACATATCAAATAGGAACAGTAGGAAGGATTATAAAAACACTTTTTTCGATGTGTTTTCAAATTCTTAGAATACTGTTTCCAGCATATATTATTAGAAAGTTATATGAAAAAAAGTCAAATTCAAAATGGATTATGGTAACATTATTAATAGCTTGTCTAACACAATTTTTATTTTTAACATCTACCTTTGCGGAAGCAATAGTAGCATGTTTAGCAATTATTTTATATTATATACATTTATTCCCAGAAAAAAGGAAGAAAATGTTTACTTTAGTTATAATATGCACATTAGGAATAATGATACTTTATTTTTCGGTTAGATATTTTGTAAAAATAGATACGAGCTTATATAGTAAATCAAATGGTCCAATATTATATATGACACAAATAATTAGTGCATATTTTACTGGTGTTGATAATGTAGCAGCAATCTTTAATGTTGATAAGTCATTTAAACTAGAGGCTTTTAAAGCTGGATTACTAGGAGCAATTCCATTTAATTCAACGTTGTTTGGAAATAGAGGAAATAAACTACAATATTTTTATAATAATTATAATGGAGCTTATGGACAAATTCCACCTACAATAGGTGCAGGGTATTATTATTTCGGAACATTTTTGGCTCCAATAATATCAATGCTCTTTGTAAAATTAAGCTTAGTATATTATGATAAAGCACAAAAGACTGATAAATCAATAAAATATATTGCTGAAATTTTTTGCAGCATAATTTTTGCACTAGGAACAGTTATGTACAGCCCGTCAATTACTTTAGCATGGTTTTTTTGTTGGGGAATACCTATGCTAATTTTGACATCATTCACTGGTGAAAAGTAACAAGGAGGACTACGTGAAAAAAGTTTTAAAGAATATATTTGCAAGTGCACTACCTCAAATAATGAATATAATAACCAATTTAATACTTCCATCAATGATAATTATGAGATTCGGGTCGGAGATTAATGGATTAATTTCTTCAATAAAAGTAATTATTTCATATGTTAGTATTATTGGAGCTGGTATAGCAACGGCTACAACACAAAAACTATATGAACCAGTTGCAAAAAATGATATAGATACAGTAAAAGGAATGATAAATGCATCTAATAGAATGTTTAATAAATTTGGTTTTATGTACTGCCTTATAGTATTAGTTGTTGCCATTTTATATCCGCTTTCTTTAGAAACTGATATAGAATATATAACTATAGTTTTATTAATGCTAGTAATGAGTATTTCAGGAGCATCAGAATTTTTTGCAGTAGGAAGATGTCGTTCATTATTATATGCTAATCAAAAAACTTATGTGTGTACTACAGTACAAGCATTAAGTATATTTATTAGTCTTGTATTAGCAATATTTATGTTAAAATTTAATATGAATATTATAATAGTTCAATTGGCAATTTCTTTAGTATATGTTTTTAGAGCAATATTCTTGCTTGGATATATAAAAACAAATTATCCTGATTTATCAGATTATAAAAAGACAAAACCAATAAATTCAGTTGTAGAAAAAAGAAAAGATGCTATGGTTCATCAACTTTCAGGTTTAGTAGTATCTGGTTCTCAGGCAACAATACTTACTGCAACATTAGGATTAGAAGCTGCTAGTGTTTATGCCGTTTATAATATTATATTTTCAGGGCTTCAATCAATTTGTTCTAATTTAATAACGGCACTCACACCTTTTCTTGGAAGAGAGTATGCTCTTAACAATCGAGAAAAATTACTAAAGATGTATGACTTTATAGAATTTATGTTTTTTAATATAGTAACTTTTATCTATTCAGTTACAATGCTTATGATAGTTCCGTTTGTAACTATTTATACATATAATGCAGATATAAACTATATTTATCCAATATTTGCAGTTATTTTTGTATATACATCGGCTTTTTATATTTTAAAAATGCCAAGTAATGCATTGATTAATATATCGGGGCATTTTAAAGAAACACGATGGAGAGCCATACTGGAAGCAATATTAACATTAGTATTAAGTTTTATATTTATCCAAAAGATGGGAATCAATGGAGTAGTATTGGGGACAGGTATTGCATTAGGATGGAGATGTATAGATACAATATTATATACTAATAAAAAAATATTACTTTGCAAAAATGATAAAACCTTTTTTAGATTAATAAGAGTTTTTATATTATTGAGTATTACAGCATACATTTCATTGAAGTTCCAAATAGAAATAACAAGTCTAATAGAATGGAGCAAATATGCTATAATTTATTCTATAGTAATTTTTGTTTTTTTAACAATTAATATTGTAATTTTTGACTCTTTTACATTGAAAGAATTATCAAAAATAATAAAAAAATTTATCAATAACAGAAAGAAATTATAATTTTATTAATTAATTATAGAAAGAGAGAATATAATGAAAAAATATTTTATCACAGGCATAGCCGGTTTTATCGGCTCAAACCTTGCAAAAAGAATTTTAGAAGAAGAAAAAGACGTTCAAGTCATAGGACTAGACAACATGAACGAATACTATGATATAAAAATAAAAGAATGGAGACTAGCTGAATTAAATAAATTTGATAACTTCAAATTTATAAAAGGAGATTTATCAGACAAAGAAACAGTAGAAAATATATTCAAAAAATATCATCCAGAAATAGTAGTAAACTTAGCAGCACAAGCAGGAGTTCGTTATAGTATTACAAATCCAGATGCATATATTCAATCAAATTTAATAGGATTTTATAATATATTAGAATGTTGTAGACATTATCCAGTAGAGCATTTAGTATATGCATCAAGTTCATCTGTATATGGAAGTAATAAAAAAGTACCATATTCAACAGATGACAAAGTGGACAATCCTGTATCATTATATGCTGCAACAAAAAAATCAAATGAACTTATGGCACATAGCTATTCAAAATTGTACAATATACCATCAACAGGATTAAGATTTTTTACAGTATATGGACCAGCGGGAAGACCAGACATGGCATATTTTGGTTTTACTAATAAATTAATTAAAGGCGAAACAATTAAAATATTTAATTATGGAAATTGTAAAAGAGATTTTACATACATAGATGATATTGTTGAAGGTGTTATGCGTGTTATGAAAAAGGCTCCAGAAAAGAAAAAAGGAGAAGATGGATTACCAATTCCACCATATAAAATATATAACATAGGAAATAGCAGTCCAGAAAATTTGTTGGATTTTGTGCAAATATTACAAGAAGAACTAATAAGAGCAGGGGTATTACCAAAAGATTATGACTTTGAAGCACATAAGGAATTAGTACCAATGCAACCAGGTGATGTGCCTGTAACTTATGCAGATACCAAACCTTTAGAAGAGGATTTTGGATTTAGACCTAATACACCATTAAGAGAAGGTTTAAGAAAATTTGCTGAATGGTATAAAGAGTTTTATATGCAGTAATGTTTTAAATAGGAGGTGTCTAACATGAAAATCGCAGTAGCAGGAACAGGCTATGTAGGCCTATCAATAGCATGCCTACTAGCACAAAAAAATGAAGTAATTGCATTAGATGTAATAAAAGAAAAAGTAGACATGATAAATGCAGGAAAATCACCAATAAGAGACAAAGAAATCGAAGATTTTCTTACAAACAAAAAACTAGATTTAAAAGCAACATTAGATTATAAAGAAGCATTTCAAGGAGCAAAATTTATTGTAATATCAACACCAACAAACTATGATGACGAAACAAAACATTTCGACACATCATCAGTTGAGGATATAATAGAAAAAGTAATATCAATGAATATAGATACAACAATGGTAATAAAATCAACAATACCAGTTGGCTATGTTGAATCAATAAAAAAGAAATATGGAATTGATAATATAATGTTTAGTCCGGAATTTTTAAGAGAAGGACGAGCTTTATATGACAATTTATATCCATCAAGAATAATTGTTGGAGAAAAATCAGAAAGAGCTATTGAATTTGCAAAATTGTTGCAACAGGGTGCATTAAAAGAAAATGTTGAAACAAAATACATGAATTCAACAGAAGCAGAAGCAGTTAAATTATTTGCAAATACTTATCTGGCATTAAGAGTATCATATTTCAACGAACTTGACACATATGCAGAAACAAAAGGATTAAATACAAAGGATATTATAGATGGAATATGTTTAGATCCAAGAATAGGAACTCATTATAATAATCCATCTTTTGGATATGGAGGATATTGTTTACCAAAGGATACAAAACAATTATTGGCAAATTTCGATAATGTACCCCAAAATTTAATTCGTGCAATTGTTAGTTCAAATGATACAAGAAAAGAACATATTGCAAAAATGATTATGCAAAGAAAACCTAATGTTGTTGGTATTTATAGACTAACTATGAAAGCTGACTCAGATAATTTCAGATTCAGTGCAATTCAAGGAGTTATTCAAAAATTAAAAGAACATAATGTTCCAATTATTATATATGAACCAACATTAAAAGATAAAGAATTTAAAGATTGTGAAGTAATAAATGACTTTAGCCAATTTGCAGAAAAAGCTGATATTATTGTGGCTAATAGGTATGAAGAGCAATTGTTTGAAGTTAGAAATAAAGTATATACAAGGGATTTATATAGTCGAGATTAGTGCATAAATATAAAAAAATAACAAAATATTTTAAGTCAAAATTTATAAAAAAAAATTTCAAAAAACTATTGCACAAAAAGCGACTAAATGTTATAATCAAAATGTAAAAAATAAAACAAAAGAAAGGAAGAAAATAAAATGAAAAAAAGTTTTATAATATCAATATTAACAGCCATAATAGTAATGGCATGTGCAACATTAGTAAATGCTGCAACAACATCTACATTAGCAGATGAATTATATGCAAAAGGACAAAAATACGGAATGACAACAGCCGAAAAAGTAAAAGTAGAAAGATATTTATCAGAATATCCAGTAACAGATGAACAAGCAGATGCAATACTTGCAAAAGCAGATGAAGCAATAGCTGTAATGGAAGAAGCAGGAACAACTGACTACAGACAATTAACATCAGCACAAGCAGACAAATTAAAATCAATAGCTAATTCAGCAGCAGATTTAATTGATGCAAATGTTGTATTCAAAAAAGGTTATGCAGAAATATATAAAAATGGTAAGTTAGTAGAAACAATTGGACAAAATACTAAAAAATTAGCATATACAGGAAATAACGTTAATGTTGTTTTAACTAGTTCTGTAATAGCAATAATTGCCCTTGCTATCGCTGTTGTAACAAAGAGAACTGTGCATGAAAAATAAATTTGGACAATCAGTAAAAGCAACTATTAGTAGTATAATAGTTGCTTTATTAATTGTAGTAACATTACTTTTAGGAATAAAACTATTTTTAGGGCGAAAAATAGACGAAATATTTAGGCTTGTAAACAAAGTTTCAATCGCAATAGCATCAAAAGCAGAACAAGCAGAAGCAACAATTAGTACAGATGCAGAAACAGAAAAGAATACAGTCAAAAATTATCCAGAATATGGAACGCAATATGCAACAATAGAAATTAATAAAATAAATGTAAATTTACCTGTATATTATGGTGATACACTTGAAATATTAAAAAAAGGAGTTGGCCATTCTAGTGGAAGTTATTTTCCAGGAGAAGGTGGTTCAATAGTATACATGGGGCATAACTCGAAGAATATGTTTAGAAGATTTTCAGAATTACAAAATGGTGATGAAATAAAAGTGACAACATCATATGGTGAATATGTATATAAAATCTATGATATGCAATTAATAAAAGAGACAGAATTGGATAAATTACCAATTCAAAGAGATAAAGAAATTTTGATGGTATATACATGTTATCCATTCAACAATATAGGATATGCAACACAAAGATATGTTGTATATGCTGAATTGGAAAAGTAAATATTGCATAATAAGAAAGGAAAATAAAAATGAAAGTATTAATAAATCTTCTAAAATTTATACTTACAATGATATTAACAATTGCACTAATTTCTATAGGCTTAATTACAATATTATTTTCTACTGTACTAGATAAAAATTATATAATGCAAAAACTAGAAGAAACAGATTTCTATTTAGGAACATATCAATTAGTAGAATCAAATTTCGAAAATTATATAGACCAATCTGGTTTAGATGAGAATGTGCTTGAAAATATTTGTACGCAAGAAAAAGTAAAAAATGATATTAATATGATTTTATCAAATATATATAATGGAAAAAATCAAGTAATAGATACAACAGAAATTGAGACAAATTTAAATGCGAATATAGATAAATTAGGAATAAAAAATAATCAAAATGAGGGAGCAATAAATCAATTTGTAAATCACATTTGCTCTGAATATAAAAATACGCTAATATATGCAAATTATTCAACAAAGATTACAGGTGTATATCAAAATGCTGTAAGTAAGTTAAATAATGTGTATAAAATTATGTTAGGAGTTTTGGTGATTGATTTTATTGCGATTATTATAGTGAATAATAAAAAGATTTTAAATGATGTTCAATCTTTAGGAACGGCATTATTAGCTTGTGGGGTTTTTGAAGTGTTGGCATGCCAAATAGTAGTTGCAAAAGTGAAAATACAAGGGATAAAAGTGTTTGATGATGCTTTTTCTAAAACTCTGGTTGCTATAATTCAAGAAGTGTTGCAGAAAATAAGTTCATTGGCAGTAGGCTCAATTATAATTGCGATATTAGTTATTGCAATATATGCTGCTAGAACTATTAGTAAAAAAACAAAAGAAAATTTAAATACAGGAAGGGAATAATAATGGAAGAAATAGATTTAAAAGAATTATTACAAATGTTTTGGAGCAAGAAAGTACAAATAATAGTGGTAGTTGCTATATTTGCGATTATAGGTGGCGTTTATAGTTTGATGTTTGTAACGCCTAAATACCAAGCTTCTACAACATTGCTATTAGCAACTAATTCTTCTTCTAACAATGCTAATGGAGATTCTTCAATTACAACTACAGATGTTACATTAAATTCAAAATTAGTTTCTACATATAGCAAACTTGTAAAAAGTAATAAATTAGTAAGAACTGTAATTTCAAATTTATCATTAAAAATGGATGAAGACGAGCTTAAAAAAAGCGTAAGTGTAACAGCTGCTGAAGATACTGAAGTTATAGAAATATCTGTAAAAAATACAGACCCTGTTTTAGCAACTAAAATTGCAAATGAAATTGCAAAGGTCTTTATTGATAATATTAAGGAATTTTATGGAGTAGAAAATGTTCATGTTGTAGATGTGGCAGAAGTTCCACAAAGTCCATATAATATTAATCACACAAAAGATATAATAATTTTTGCATTTATAGGTGCTATAATTGCTGTGGTGTATGTATTGCTTTCAAACATGTTAGATACTACTATAAAATCTGAAGATGATATAGAAAAGAATTTTAAACTTACAGTATTAACTACAATTCCATTTTATGATGGGACAGAATACAAAAGAAGGAGGAGAAATTAGAGGATGAAGAGAGAATTGATAGCACATGAAGACCCTAAATCTTATGTGTCAGAATTATTTAGAACTTTAAGGACAAATGTGCAATTTATGAATTCCAATAAAAGTTTAAAAACATTATTAGTTACATCAACATTGCCAGGAGAAGGCAAGACTTGGGTTTCATCAAATTTAGCAATTACATTTGCTCAGACAGGAAAAAAAGTTGTTTTAATAGATGCTGATATGAGAAAATGCTGTTTGCACAATATTTTTAAAGTGGCTCCATATCCAGGATTATCAAATCTTTTGGCAGGAATAAATGATAATCCTCAAAAAACATATAGTTTAGAAAATTATTTAAGAAATACAGAAGTACCAAATTTGTTTTTGATACCATCTGGTAATGTACCACCAAATCCATCAGAATTGCTTTCAACACCTCAAATGAGTGCACTATTAGATGAACTAAAAAGAAATTTTGATTTAATAGTAATAGATGGTACACCATCAAAATTAGTAACAGATGCAGTAATTTTGTCTAGAGTGGTAGATTCTACAATAATTGTTACTGCTCATAATATGACTAAAAAAGACGATTTGACTAAGGTTATAAAAGATATTAAAAATGTTGGTGGACATATAGCAGGAGTTGTTTATAATAAAAAGCCTGTTTCTGGTAGAAAGGCTAATGAAACTTATTATTATGCTTCTGCACCAATCAAAATAGATGCAAAAAGACAAGGAGAATTAGAGTATGAGCGCAGACGCCAAATTCAACGTTCTAGAACTACAGAGATGTTAAATAGAGATAGAAATCCTAAAGAATATCAAAAAGAGGCTATTGCAAAACAAAAAGAAACTGAATCGGCAAAACCACAGCCACAGCCTAAGACACATCAAGAGACACAGCAAGAGTTGAGACAAACAGTTCAAAAAAGTATGGAAAATAGCGGGGCGAATATGGAGATGTCGCCAGAAGAAAGAGCAACAGAGATGTTGAAACAATTTAATGATTACTTACAAAAAGAAAAAGAAAATATGGATAAGAGGAACTTTTAATGATAGATTTTCATTCACATATATTACCTAATATTGATGATGGCTCTAGGAGCATGGAAGAATCAATTAATTTAATTAGAGAAGCCACTGAAGCAGGTTTTGCTGGAATAATATCTACATCACATTATTTACAAGATTATTATGAGTGTGATGAGCAAGAAAGAAGAAAGTTACTTGAAGATATTGATGATGAGGCTTCTAAGTTATCTAATAATATTGGAATGCAAATGCCTAAATTATATTTGGGTAGCGAAATTTATATAACAACGGATATGATAAATCTTCTAGAAGAGAAAAAGGCGTCTACTATAAATAATACGAAATATGTTTTGTTTGAGTTGCCAATGAATTCAAGGCCATTATTTGTTAAAGACGTAGTATATAAATTAATTGAAGATGGATATAGACCGATTATAGCACATCCGGAAAGATATAGCTATGTAAAAGAAGATATAGGCTTTGTTAAAGAATTGAAAGATATGGGAGCACTATTTCAATCTAATTATGGTAGTATAATCGGAATGTATGGAAATTCTGCTAAAAAAACAGTAAAGAAATTGTTGAAAGAAAATTTGATTAGTTTTTTGGGTTCTGATGTTCATAAAACAGGGCAGATATATCCTAAGATTCCAAAAATTTTGAAAAAGTTGAATAGATGGATACCTTCTGATATGGTCCAAAATCTTACAACTTTCAATGCTCAAAAAGTGTTAGAAAACCAGGAAATATAAGAATTGGGATAACATATGCAAAATATTAATTTTATAATATATTAAGGGTTTTAAGTATATAAATTCGTTATGAAAAAATTTGTATACTTTGAACCCTTTTTTGGCAATAGAAAAATCAAAAAACCTATTGCCAAAAAACTAATAAAATGATATATTAAGTGGAGAAGAAAAAATTTCGACAAAAAGTACAAATAAACAACAAAATGTTTACTTCAATTATGGGGGGAGAAAAAAGTGGATATTAATGTTGCAAATGATAATATTACTCAGGAAATTTCAAATTTATCTCCTAAGGTATATTCAAAAGTCTTGAGTGAAAGAAAAATATATGTATTTATGAAAAGAGTGGTAGATATTATAGGAGCAGTTTTTGGAATAATATTATTAGCTCCGATTACTTTAGGTATTTTTATAGCAAAAATTGTTTGCAAAGATAAGGGCTCTATAATATATACTCAAAATAGAATTGGTAAAAATGGTAAAATATTTAAGATGTATAAATTCAGGTCTATGGTGGAAGGGGCAGACGAAATCTTAGAAGAGTATTTAGCTCAAAACGACGAAGCAAGAGAAGAATATAAAATAAATAAAAAACTTAAAGATGATCCAAGAATAACTCGAATTGGTAAGTTTATTAGAAAAACAAGCATTGATGAATTTCCACAATTCATAAATGTTTTTAAAGGTGACATGAGTTTAGTAGGACCAAGACCATATTTGGAAAAAGAGAAGGATGATATTGGTGGATATTATCCTTATATAACAGCTGTTAAACCTGGAATTACTGGCCTATGGCAAGTCTCTGGAAGAAATGATGTTCCTTTTGAAGAAAGATTAAAGCTAGATGAAAAGTATTATGAGAAAAAAAGTGTTACAATGGATTTGAAAATTTTAGTTAAAACAGCAACAAAAGTTTTTAGTAGGGAAGGTGCGATTTAATGACAATAGATATAATTTGTCCACTGTATAATGCGGAAAATGATATAGAAAAATTAGATGAATCGTTAAAAAAACAAAAAAATATACAATTGAATTCAATTAAATATATATTAACAGAAAGCAAGGATAATACAGAAAAAAAATTAAGCGGATTAAATTTGAAATTCAAAAAAATAAAAAAAGAAGAGTTTTCACATAGTCTTACTAGAGAAAAAGCGGCCTTTGATAGTGATGCAGATATTGTTGTATTTATTACACAAGATGTAAAAATAAAAAGGGATGACTGGCTATATTATTTAGTTAAAGATATAGAAGAAGGAACTGTGGATGCGTGCTATAGTAGGCAAATATGTGATAATAATACTATAGAAAAGTATACAAGAGAATGTAACTATCCTGCAACTTCAAAAATTGTATCTAAAGAAGATATTGAAAAATTAGGGTTAAAAACTTTCTTTTTTTCTGATGCAGCATCAGCCATAAAGAGAGAGACATTTGTAAAATTAAATGGATATGACCATAAAAATTTAATAATAAGTGAAGATATGTATATAGCTTACAAACTTATTATGAATGGATATAAAATTAAATATTGTGCAGAATCTCAAGTGGTTCATTCTCATGAGTTTACATTGAAACAATATTATAATAGATATAAAGATACGGGAAAGTTTTTTAAAGAAAATAGTTACTTGAATAAATATAAGGTAAATAAAGCAGGAGGAAGTATGGCAATTTATATTTTAAAAAGGGCTATACAGGATAGGAATTGGAATGTTTTAATAAAATATGTTCCAAATATGATTACTAGATTTGTGGGAATGAAGATAGGAAAAATATAATGAATGAATTAGTAAGTATTATACTTCCAGTATATAAAGTTGAAAAATATCTCGAAAAATGTATAGAAACATTGATTAGACAAACATATAAAAATATAGAAATAATATTGATTGACGATGGTTCACCAGATAAATGTGGTGTTATTTGTGATGAGTATTCTAAAAAAGATGAGAGAGTAAAGGTAGTACATAATTTGAATAAGGGAGTGTCTAATGCAAGAAATACAGGCTTAAAAATGGCAAAAGGAAGATATATTTGCTTTGTGGATCCAGATGATTATGTAGCAGAAGATTATATAGAATATTTGTATAAAATATTATTAGAAAACAATGCCGATATATCTTGTTGTAATTTTGAATATGTGTACGAAAATGCTCAAGAAAACATAGAAACTTTAAAAGAAAAGGAAAATATAAAAATATATAATACAATAGATGGATTAGAGGATTTATTGTATCAGAAAAATATAGATACATCATCATGGGGAAAATTATTTAAAAGAGAAGCATTTAGTAATATTTTATTTCCAGAAGGAAAAATATATGAAGATTTCGGAACTATTTATAAAGTTATTATGAAATTGAATGTGATAGTATATAGCAATCAAAAAAAATACTATTATTTGCAAAGAAAAGAAAGTACAATAGGAAGAGCATTTAAAGAAAAAGATTTTGATATGTTAGAATTATCAAAAGAGATGGAAAGGTATATTTTAGATGAATATCCACAGCTAGATAAAGCTGTGAAAAGTAGAATTCTTAATATGGACTTCTATTTTTTGCGAAGAATGGATAAGAAAGAGTACAAAAAACAATACAATGATATTAAATGCAATATAAAGCAAATAAGAAAAGATGTATACAGTAGTCCAAAAATCAAAATGAAAACTAAAATTGCTATTATTATTTCATATATTAATATAGATTTAGTTAAATATATATACTATATTTCAACTAAAATTAAATTTTTTGGCTTAAATAAATATGTAACTAAATATAAGAAGTGAGGAATATAAATGATTAGCAAATTAATGATAGGAAGGCTTGGAAACCAAATGTTTCAATATGCAACAATGAGAGCTTTTCAAGAAGAAAACAATATTGTTGAAAAATTTAATATGGAGTTTTCGAATGTAAGAAAGAATGGAAGTCCAGAAGAAGGTTTTATAAATCAATTAGATTGTTTTAAATTGAATGATGAAAAATATGTAATAGATGAAAAGATACATATATCAATATGGCAAAAAATATTATTGGGAATATATTTTATTACATATAAAATAATAAAAGTATTTTCTAAAAAAGAAAGTTACGAAAATAATAAGCAAAAATATGAAGCAAAGATACAGAAATTTTATAATAAAAATGGATTATATTTATATAATTTTGGTTATTATGATTTTAAAAATTCTAAAAGTGAAGATAAATTGTTTATAGGCTATTATGAAGCTTCTAAATATTTTGACAAAATAAAACAACAAATTCAAGAGGAGTTTACACCAAAGTATCCTAAAATAGAAAAAAATCTTAAATTATATGATATAATCGAAAATACAGAATCTGTATGTATATCTATAAGAAGAGGGGATTTTTTAAGTAACGCAAATAAAGGAGTTTGCTATGTGTGTACCCCAGAGTATTTTAATAAGGCAATTGAGAAAATAAAAGAAGAAGTAAAGGAACCTAGATTTATAGTTTTTTCAGATGATGTAGATTGGGTTAGAAATAATATGAACTTTCCAGATGGAACAGAATATGAAGAAGGAAATGACCCTATTTGGGAAAAGTTAAGATTAATGTATAGTTGTAAACACTTTGTAATATCAAATAGTTCATTTAGTTGGTGGGCTCAGTATTTGTCAAGAAACGAAAAGAAAGTAGTTGTTGCACCCAATAAGTGGAGAAATTATGGGTATGATTCAAAAGATATATATATGAATAATTGGATATTGATTAATACAGATAAAGAATAAACATATGGAGGAAGAAATGAAGGTATTATTTTGTATAGATAGTTTAACTAAAGGTGGAGCTGAGAGAGTAATCAGTAATTTAAGTAATTATCTAGTAAAAAAAGAAGAAAATGAAATTAATGTATTAACTATTTTAAATACTAAAGTTCAATATGAGTTTGATGAGAGAGTAAAGATTTCTAGTTTGGAAGATGAAAAAATAGAAAAGTTAAATAAAGTTTCAAAATTTATTCAAAGAATAAAAAAAATGAGACAATATATAAAAGAGAACAATCCTGATGTTATTTTGGCATTTTTACCATATACATCTTTTATAGTGATGTTGGCTAATAGAAAATTAAAAAAGCCTGTGATTATTTCTGTAAGAAATGACCCAAAAGAAGAATACAATTGTAAAAAATATAAAATTTTAAAAGATAAATTCTATCCTAAAGCTGATGGATTTGTATTCCAAACTCAAGAAGCAAAAGAGTTTTTTCAACAGGAAATACAAGATAAATCAGTTGTAATAGCTAACCCTATTAATCCAGAGTTTATCGAACCACCATTTGATGGTGAACGTGAAAAAAACATTGTATCAGTTGGAAGATTGTATGAACAGAAAAATCAAAAATTATTAATAGATGCTTTTACACAAATTTCTGATGAGTATAAAGACTATAATTTAATAATATATGGAGAAGGATATTTAAGACAAGAATTAGAAAACCATGTGAAAGAATTAAACATGACTGAAAGAATATCATTACCAGGAAGAGTTGATAATGTAAAAGAAAAAATATATAAGTCAAGTTTATTTGTATTATCATCAGATTTTGAGGGAATGCCAAATGCATTAATGGAAGCAATGGCTTTAGGTTTGCCAGTTATTTCAACAGATTGCCCATGTGGAGGACCTAAATTTTTGATAGATAATAACAAAAATGGAATGTTGGTAGAAGTTGGTAATGTAAAAGAATTAAGTCAGGCAATAAAAAAGATGTTGGACAATCCGGAAGAGGCAAAAATGATGGGGAATGAAGCAAATAAAATTTCAGAAAGATTAGCACCAGAAAAAATTAATAAATTATGGGAAGATTATATAATAGAAATAGCAAAGAATAGGAGAAAAAATGGAAAATAGTAAAAATGAAAAAATATTAGACAGTATTAATTTAATTTTAATTTTTCTATTATTTATTTCATACTTAGGATATAGTTATAATAAAAAGATATATTATGCAATGACTCTAATTACTGCAGTATTTGCAATTGCAAAGTTGATATTTATAGATAAGTTTAAAGTGAAAATAAGTAGACATTTTGTGTGGTATTTTTTGTTTTTTATTTTTTCAAGTTTATCTATAATGTGGACCATAGATACAAACTATACTTTTGATGGAATAAAAAATGTTTTGTTGATATTAGTAAATATATTTGCTATATTAGAGTATACACAAGACAAAAAAAGAACAATACAAGTGTTAGATATTTATATAATAGCTTGTTTATACATGTGTATTAGATTGATATTCTTTGAAACAGCACAACCAAGAGTAACAAATGATTATGGACAAATTTGTGGATTATATTTTAACACAATAGCATTTACTTTGGCTATTGGAGTTTTTGTATGTTTATATATGATATTAGAAAAAAAAGAGATAGGTAGAAAAAAATTATTATACTTAATACCAATTGTTATATTTTATTACATAATATATGTAACAGGCTCAAGAAAAGGATTATTATTTCCAATAATTGCTAGCCCTGCATTAATTATATTATATATAAGAAAAAACAGAAAAATGTTAATTAAATCTTTAATTGGCATAGGAATAGCAATAGTAATGATAACAATATTTATATTTACTGATAAGACATTAACAAAAAGAATAATTAATCTTGGTAAATCTATTGTTGGAATACAAGTGGAAGATAAAAGTGTGGAAGAAAGAAGTTTTTATAGAAAAACTGCTATGCAATTATTTGGAGAAAGTCCAATTATAGGAAAAGGATTAAATTCCTTTACTGCATATATGGAACAAATAAATTATAAACATGTTGCATACTCACACTGTAATTTTACTGAATTATTATCAAGTCTTGGAATAATTGGTTTTGCAATTTATTATATGCAATATATTTATATAATTGTAAAATCTGGAAAAAAGATAAAAGAAAATGATTTGGAAAATATTTTTGCATTAGTATATGTAATATTAATTAGTATTTTTGAATATGGAATAGTTTCTTATTATGATTTTTCATATCAGATTATACTAGCATTAGTTTTTTCACTTATAGATAAGTCAGAAAAAATAGATTGTAAAGCTAAAGTTTTAGAAAAATTTTCAAAAAATAAATAATGAGTGAAAAGTCACTCGCAAATGAAAGGTGAAAAAATGAGAAGCAAAAAAGCAATAAAAAATATAATTGCATCATTATTGCAACAGGCAATAACAATAATATGTGGGTTAATATTACCTAGAGCCATTATAAAGACATATGGCTCTAGTGTAAATGGTTTAGTTTCATCTATAACACAATTTTTAGCATATATAGTGTTATTAGAAGCGGGAATTGGACCAGTAATAAAATCAGTTTTATATAAACCAATAGCTAATAATGATAAGGAACAAATAGAAAAAATTTTAAAATCTGCACAAAGATTTTTTAATGTAATTTCATATATTTTTATAGCATATCTATGTGTATTGTGTTTTGTGTATCCAAGATTAGTTAATAATGAATTTTCAACAGGTTATACGGTATCATTATTATTGATAATCTCAATAAGCACATTTGCTGAATACTTTTTTGGGATGGTGTATAATTTGTATTTACAGGCAGACCAAAAAACATATGTTACAACTAATATACAAAGTGCTACAACAATATTAAATACGGTTTTATGTATTGTTTTGATAAAACTTGGAATGAGTATACAAATTGTAAAACTTGTTAGTGCATTTGTTTTTGTGCTTAGACCAATTCTTCAAAATTTATATGTAAGAAAGAAATATAATATAAATTTAAGAAATGTAAAAGAAAAATATGAATTAAAACAAAAATGGGATGGTTTAGTTCAGCATATTGCATCTGTAATTCATGATAATACAGATGTTACACTATTAACAATATTAGGGGAGACTAAAGAAATTTCGGTATATTCAGTATATTTGTTAGTATTAAAAGGTATAAAAAGTTTAGCACAATCTCTTGTAAATGGTGTTATTGCATCATTTCGGAAATATGTATGCTAAAAATGAACATGAAAGTTTAAATAGAAGTTTTAATATATATGAATTATTTTATTTTACAATGATAACTATTATATTTTCTTGTACGATGTGTTTGATAATACCATTTGTAAAAGTATATACAATAGGAATTGTTGATGTGAACTATGTTAGACCATTGTTTGCTTGCTTAATTGTAATTGCAGAATATATGTGGGCAATAAGACAACCATATAGTGGTATAACATTAGCCGTTGGGCATTTTAAGGAAACAAGAAAAGGGGCATGGGTTGAAACATTAACGAATATAGTAGTTTCTTCTGTATTAGTGGTGAAACTAGGACTTGTTGGAGTTGCTATAGGTACTCTAGTGGCTATGACAATTAGAACTATTGAATTTATGTATCATTCTGCAAAATATATCTTGAAAAGAAAGCAAATAAATGGCTTTTTACATTTAGGAATTGCTTCTATAGAAATAACTACAATATATTTTATTGTTAATTGTATAATAAAAAAAGTAGTATTTACAAGTTATATTGTATGGATGAAATATGCAATAATTTCAGCAATAATTTCATCAATAATAACAATAGGAATTAATTGTGCTGTGTATAGAAATGAGACAAAAGGTATAATTGATATAATAAAAAAGAATTTAAAAAGAAAAGAGGTTTAACATGAAAACGTATTTTATTACAGGTGGAGCAGGATTTATAGGTTCAAGCTTAACAAAAAAATTGTTAGAAAATGGTGACAAAGTAGTAACAATCGATAATTTTTGTGACTTTTATAACCCAAAAATAAAAGAGAAAAATGTTAAAGAATTTGAAGAAAATGAAAATTATAAAATGTATAAAGCCGATATTAGAGATAGACAAATTATAAGACAAATATTTGATGAAAATAAAATAGATATTGTAATGCATTTGGCTGCTATGGCAGGTGTAAGACCATCAATAGAAAATCCAATACTATATCAAGAAGTAAATTGCCTAGGAACACAGAATATTTTAGAAGAAATGAAAGAACATAATGTTAAGAATTTGGTAATGGCATCATCAAGTAGTGTGTATGGAAATTGCAAAGAGGTTCCATTTAGAGAAGATATGATTGTAGATTTTGCAATAAGTCCTTATGCGGCAACCAAAAAAGCAAATGAAGTAATGACACATGTATATCATAAGTTATTCAATATGAATGTAATGATGTTGAGATTTTTTACTGTTTATGGTCCTAAACAGAGACCTGATTTAGCAATAAACAAATTTACACGTTTAATGCTAAATGATGAGGAAATTCCAATGTTTGGAGATGGAACAACATCAAGAGATTATACTTATATAGATGATATAGTTGATGGAATAAGAAAATCATGTGAGTATTGTATGAATAATGAAAATACATATGAAATATTAAATATTGGAAATTCTTCACCAGTGACATTGAAAGAAATGATTATGACTATAGGAAAGGCATTAGGAAAGCAACCTAAAATAAAACAATTGCCAATGCAACCAGGAGATGTTGATAGAACATTTGCAGATATTAGCAAAGCTAAAAAATTAATAGGATATGAGCCAAGGGTATCTTTTGAACATGGAATAACAAATTTTGTAGAATGGTATAAAAAGAATTTTGAAATGTATATATAAATGAGAGGAGACATAGTTTACGATGAAAATAACGGTAGCTGGAACAGGATATGTTGGATTAGTGGCTGGGGTATGTTTTGCTGAGAAAGGCCATAACGTATTATGTGTAGATGTAGATGAAAATAAAGTAAAATTAATGAAACAGGGAAAATCTCCAATATATGAAGAGGGATTAGAAGAACTACTTGCTAAAAATTATAAAGAAGGAAGATTAGATTTTACAACAGATTATAAAATGGCATATAAGGATGCTGACGCAATATTTATAGGAGTTGGAACACCTGAACAACCAGATGGTTCTGCAAATCTAAGTTATGTAGCAACAGTGTCAAGACAGATTGCTGAAAGTGTCGAAAAAGATTGTATTGTTGTTGTAAAATCAACAGTTCCAATAGGAACTAATGATAAGGTAGAACAATTTATAGAAGATTCTTTGGTACATGATGTAAAAATTGAGGTAGCAAGTAATCCAGAATTTTTAGCTCAAGGACGAGCTGTAAAAGACACATTAGAAGCTAAAAGAATTGTAATAGGTACAGAATCTGAAAATGCTGAAAAAGTTTTAAGAGAAATTTATAAACCATTTAATTTACCAATAGTGTCTGTAAATAGAAGAAGTGCAGAAATGATTAAATATGCATCAAATGATTTTCTAGCATTAAAAATTTCGTATATGAATGATATTGCAAATTTATGTGAATTAGTTGGAGCAGATATAGAAGATGTTGCTAGAGGAATGAGTTATGACCTAAGAATAGGAGCAAATTTCCTAAATGCTGGTATTGGATATGGAGGAAGCTGTTTTCCTAAAGATACAAAAGCTTTGAAATATTTGGCAAATCAACATGGATATGAACTAAAAACAGTTGAAGCTGCTGTTGATGTTAATACTGCACAAAAAACAAAATTATTCAGAAAAGCGTCAAAAAGAATGATAACATTCAAGGGACTAAAAATTGCAATATTAGGATTGACATTTAAACCAGGTACAGATGATTTACGAGAGGCACCTTCATTAGATAATGTAAAATTGCTATTAGAAAGTGGAGCTGATAATATATATGCATATGACCCCGTAGGAATTGAGAATTTTAAAAAGAAATATCCAGATGAATTAAAATATGTTGAAACACCAGAAGAAGCTCTTGAAAATGCTAATATATGTTTTATATTTACTGAATGGAATGAAATAAAATCTATAAAACCAGAAACATATAAGAAATTGATGAAAACACCATTAGTGTATGACGGAAGAAATATATATCAAGGTAAAGATATGCAAAAAGAAGGAATAGAATATTATTCTATTGGAAGACAAGATGTAAATAGCAAAAAATTAGATTAACCCAAAAGAAAAGAGGTATAGATATGGGAAAACATAGTGAAGAAAAAACAAAAACAAAATCAAAGGCGCTAAAAGTATTTTTGAGAATATTGTTAGTATTATTAATAATATTTGTGATATTAGCAGGGATTGCAGCAGGATTTATTGCCAATAAACTTGGTAAAATTAATGTAGAAGAAATAGATGAGACAGCAATAGGAATAAGTGAAGAAACCAAGGAAGAATTATCTGGGTATAGAAATATTGCGTTATTAGGAATAGATAGTAGAGCAGATGATTATGGATTAGGCAATAGAAGTGATTGTATGATAATAGCAAGTTTAGACCAAAAAACAAAAAATATCAAACTAATTTCAGTATATAGAGATACTTATATGCAAGTAGAAGAACACGGAAAACAAGTTTTAGATAAAGTAACACATGCATATTCATATGGAGGAGCACAAAATACGTTAAAAGCTTTAAATACAAACTTGGACTTAAATATATCTGAATATGTTACAGTGAATTTTGATGCAGTTATTGCAGCTGTTGATGCAATGGGAGGAGTAACTATTGATATTGATAGTTCTGAAATAAAATATATTAATGATTATATAGAAGCAACTTCACAAAGTTCTGGAGTAAAATCTTCTCAAATTACAAAAACAGGAAAGCAAACTTTAGATGGTGTTCAAGCTGTTGCATATTCGAGAATTAGGTATACTGCTGGTGGAGATTATAAAAGAACAGAAAGAATGAGGACAGTTATAGAGGCAATGTTATCAAAAGCCAAAACTTTGAGTGTTGGAAAATTAAACAAATTAGTAGATACAATTTTACCAAAGATAAGCACCAACATTTCTTCAACAGAAATATTAGGTTTAGCACCAAGCATTGCATCATACAATATAACAGACAGTTTAGGTTGGCCATATGAAACAAAAGGAATAACATTAGATAGATGGTATGGAGTTCCTATAACACTTCAGAGCAATGTAGAACAATTGCACAAAGAAGTATTTGACCAGAAAGATTATGTTGCAAATGATACAATAAAAGATATAAGCAATCAGATTATAAAAAAGACAAATTATAAATAACAGAAAAGGCAGGAGCACATCTCCTGCCTTTATGTATGCTCAAACAAAAAACATATATAAAATCAAGAAAAATACTTCTACCATTACTTATATTATATGCAAATAATGCACAAATATACATATTTAGAATATGATTAGTAAATATTAAGCGTAACTAGTAAAATTACTTATTAGCCATATTATTTTCAACTTGTTGAATCATTTTTCTAACCATATTTCCACCTATTTTACCAGCATCTTTAGCTGATATATCACCATTGTACCCATCTTTTAAAGTTACACCTACTTCTGAAGCAACTTCATATTTAAATTTATCTAAAGCGCTCATAGCTTCTGGAACTAATTTTTTGTTACTATTGTTTGAGTTTGCCATGTTTTTCACCTCCTGTTATATATAACATTTAATTGTTTTGTTTAGAAAAAACTATTGCTTTTTCTAAACTTATGATATACAATTTTTTTGAAAATACACAGGAAATTTTTTGAAAAAAGTTTTAAAATGTTAAATTGCACGTTTGGGACCGGTTCTTAACGGTGCAGTATTATAATTAGAAAAAATGCACCGTTAAGAACCGGTCCCAACGGTGCAAAAAAGAAAGGAAAAAATAATTATGTATAAATTAGCAACAATAGACTTAGATGGAACAATGTTAAATCAGTATGGAGTAGTAACAAACAGAACTAAAGAGGCAATAAAGAAAGCCAAAGAAAGAGGAATAGAAACAATAATTGCATCAGGCAGGCCAATAGATTCAATAAAGACAATTGCGCAAGAGATTGAAAGTGATAAATATTTTATTTCTGGCAATGGAGCCATAATATATGATATTCAAAAAGATGAAATTATATACGAAAATACTCTAAAAAAATCGAAAGTTTTAGATATAATCAAAATTTGTGAAGAAAATAGTATATATTATAATATTTATACAGAAAAAGAAATATTAGCAAAAAACCTACAGTGCAATGTTTTGTATTACTACAAAGAAAATTTGAACAAAGCAGAAAAGGATAAAACACATATAACTTTGATTGATGATATATATAAATATATAAGTGAAAGAGAAGAAAAGATTTTGAAAATAACTGTATGTGATAGCACAAGAATAATATTCAATTCAATAATACGAAAATTAAAAGAAATAGATGAGGTAGAAGTATTGGACGTGTCACATATGTCAAGAAAAATCATAAAGCAAGGAACAGAAGAGATACCAATAGAATATTTTTATACCGAAATTTCGGCTAAAAATGTCGATAAATGGAACGCAATACAAGTTTTAAAAGAAATTATGAATATAAAAACAGAGGAAATTATTGCAATAGGTGACAACATTAATGATAAAAAAATGATAGAAAATGCAGGATTGGGAATAGCAATGGGGCAAAGTACACCGCAAATAAAAGAAATAGCAAATCAGATTACAGATTCGAATTGCGAAGATGGTGTGGCTACGTTTTTAGAAAAGTGCACCGATGAGAACCGGTCCCAACGGTGCAAAAAATTGCACGGCAGAGAACCGGTCCCAACGGTGCAAACCTATAATTTTAAGGAAATGCACCGATAAGAACCGGTCCCAAACGTGCAAAAAGATGCCAAAAAAACAAAAATGCACGGCAGAGAACCGGTCCCAACGGTGCAATATTACAAAAATATTACAAAAATATTAAATTTATATTACAATACATGTATAATGTTGATTTTAGATGTAAAAAGAGGTAAAATTAATAAAGATAGCAATTAATGCGAAAATAAGGAGGAAATAAAGATGGCGTCAAATCCAATGCAAAGAAAAGCAAGAAATTCATTCTTATTAGGAATGATAATAACACTATTAATAGCGGGAGTAATAATAGCTTTATTATTTGTGCAATTAAAACAAAAATCAGATCAATTAAAGGCTGAGGCAAATGCAAAGAGAAATGTGTATGTTTTAAACCAGGATGTAAAATCAGGACAAGTTATAACAGAGGATATGTTTACAACACAACAGGTTAATAAAGATGCAATACCAAGTAATGCAACTGCAACAGCTTCTGTAATAAGTACGTGGTACGTTCAAACAAAAGATGGAAAAACTTTTAATTCAGATTCTTACAATAACATAACTAATACAACTTTTAGCCAACCAACACAAGGGCTATACATAAATGAACCTGATTCAATTTTAGAAGTTGTTGAGATTGATGGAAAAAAGTATAAATGTGTAGATAAATATACAGGCGATAAGAGTGGACTTGTTGAGGTTTCTTCAAGAGAAGAAGTTTCTCAAGATGATGATGGTGCATATATTGTAGATTCT
Organism: uncultured Clostridia bacterium; assembly: GCA_934167685.1. Taxonomy (GTDB): domain Bacteria; phylum Bacillota; class Clostridia; order TANB77; family CAG-508; genus CAG-269. Next base: position 42,040 of record CAKPLQ010000001.1, read on the forward strand.
ACAAATAGTTCTGATAAAATTACAAGAGTATATCAAGAGGCTACAACAGGAGAGTATTATGTGTATAAAATTGATACTGCTTCTATGACAACAGGAAGTACTAAAACAAGAGTGAAAGAGTATTTGCCTTTGACTAATGTGCCTGTAGTTGCCAAAGTATCTATGAACAAAAATACTGTTGTTACACCATATTTAGTAGTTCAATCTGATGAAGTTGTAACAGATGATGTAAGACAACAAGAATATAATATGGTAGTTTTACCTGTGGATTTAATGACAAATGATTACATTGATATAAGATTGATGACACCTACTGGACAAGACTTTATTGTAGTATCTAAAGCTAAAGTTGATGTACCAATGAACACAGATGGTACATATGTAACAGATACTATAAGAGTTAATCTAAGAGAAGATGAGATTTTATCTATGTCTAGTGCAATAGTAGAAGCTTATGGATTGTTAGGTTCAAAATTATATGCTACAAAATATGTAGAGGCAGGAATGCAAGAACCATCATTACCAACATATACACCAAATGCAGCTGTAACAGCACAAATACAATCTGACCCTAATATCGTATCAGTAGCAAGCGAAGAATTGGCTTCAAGATATTCTGAACCAGCTAAAAAAGCTAGAAATGATTATTTACAATCTTTGATAAATAATTCAGAAGATTATAATGAAAATATTCAAGACAAGGCAGATGAAAAAATAACAAATCAAACTACAGCAAGACAAAAATACTTGGAATCTCTAGCAAATGGTGGAGCAACAACAAATTAATTAAAACAAAAGAGCAAGGGCTGACATTAATAAAAGCCCTTGCTATGTGAAATTTAAAACAAATTTTTAAATTAATGCAAGAAAGGAAAACTAAAATATGAAAAAAATCGGGTTTATAGGCGCTTGTGATAAGACTAATGTAATATTAAGTGTAGCTAAAGTTCTAACAATGGCTAACAGAAAAGTTCTAGTGTTGGATAATACTATAACGCAAAAATGCAAATATGTAGTACCAGTTATAAACCCAACAAAATCATATATTACAACTTATGAAGATATAGATGTTGCAGTAGGGTTTGAAAATTTTGAGAATATAAGACAATATATGGGACTGGATGAAAACGAAAACTTTAATTATGATTATATCTTGGTGGATGTAGATAGTTTTGAAGGAATTCAAAAGTTTGGATTACAGTCTGCAGATAAAGCATATTTCGTAACATCATTTGACATGTATTCGTTGAAAAGGGGAGCAGAAATTATAAACCAATTAGGAGTTCCTACTAAAATGACCAGAATATTTTATTCAAAAGATTTATTAAAAGAAGAAGAAGAATACTTCGATTTTTTAATGTTGGGGTCAAAAGCAATATGGAACGAAGAAAAAGTATATTTTGTTTTAGAAAATGGAGATTGGCCAGCAATAATGGAAAATGAACGTATTTCTAAAATTAAATTCAAAAACTTGAGCAATGAATATAAGGCAAATATTACTTTTTTAGTAAATGATATAGATGAAGGAATAGGAAATAAGGCAATAAAGAATATTATAAAAAGTCTTTAATTAAAGGAGTTAAGATATGGCAATTGTAACATTTTGGAATAATGATAGAGAACAATCCGGAAAGACTCTAACAGCGGTTGCTGTTGCAACTAAAATGGCTATAGAACGCAATTATAAAATTTTATTAATTTCAACAAGTTTTCAAGATACAACATTAAGAAATTGCTTTTGGGAAAATGAAACGCAAAGAACATTAAAATTGTTTGGAATGAAAAGTAATAATATAGCTGTTGAAACTGGGATTGAGGGACTGGCAAAACTTATATCAGCAAATAAGTTAACGCCAACTACAATTACAGATTATACAAAAGTAATTTTTAAAGGAAGATTAGAAGTTATAAGTGGATTTATGGGAGCAAAAGAACTTACTAGAGCGACAAATTATGCAGAATATGAAAAAATACAAAAAATTTATGTTGATTTAATTAAAACAGCCAATCAATACTATGATATGGTATTAGTTGACTTAGATAAATATATGCCAGAAGATTTGACAAAAGAAATTTTGAAATTATCAAATTTGAATGTAATAGTTTTCTCTCAGAGAAAAGAAAGCTTAGACAGATATATGATGTTAAGAGAAAAAGACCCTATAATAAATAGTCCAAAAACTTTGCCAGTTGTTGGAAAGTATATGGATAAAACTAAATATAATATGAAAAATATAATGAAATATTTAGGCAATAGAAAAGATTTAAGCGTAATTCCTCTTAATATGTTATATTTTGAAGCTTCAGAAGAAGCAGCAGTACCAGATTTGTTTTTAAGATTGCAGAATGTAAAAGACACATCAGATGAAAATTACATTTTTATGCGAGATGTGCTAGAACTTATGGAGAAAATTATAAATAGATTGCAAGAATTGCAAATGAAAATGAGGTGAAAAAATGACGCTAACTAATATATTATTAACAATAGTTGTTATAATACTTGCCGGAGGAGGCATAGCATATTTTGTAAAAAGAAATAAAAATGCCGAAGTTGAAGAACAAATAGAAAAAGACGAGAAAACATATACTTTAGATGCTATGAGAAACTATATTAAAAAGAGATTAGACGAAATAACTAAAGTAAACTTGTATGATATTGGATTGTCAGAAGAGGAATTAAAACGTAGAAAAAACAAAAAGTACGCATTAAAAAAGGCCTTAAAAGGTTGTACTTATGGAGACGTTAATGACAAAAGATATGTAAAAGAGCTTATTTCAGATTTATTATCAAAAGAGTATGGTGTAAATGAAGCCAATATATCAAGTGCAATTCCATTTGATATGCCATCATTACTAACATCTCAAGATAAATTTGATATATTAATATATGTCTATAAAAAAGAATTTGGATATGAAGCATTAACACAATTGATAAAAAGATATAACTTAGCAACTTTAAAATATTTAGAAGGTGAAACAAAACCTTGTTATGTAATAACAGATGATGAGATTGATCAAATATTTGAAAAAGAAAAAATCACATTGTCATTCCAAGATAAACTAGAAGTTGTAGTACAAAGAATATATCAACATTATAAAGGTTATAGCTCAATAGATGAGATAAGAGATATGAACATAGATGGTGTATCTGGTGGTGTATCTGGTTTACCAGAAAGCTTTTTAAGCCAAGTAGCACAAACAGATGGAGATTATTTAGACCAAGTAGCTGAACACAAAGTACCAAGAGCTTGTGACAGTATATGGATATTCTTCCAAGGTAAATCAATACGTTTAGCATTCTTATCATTTGGCACAGAATCAGAATTAAAAAGAGTATGTCAAAATATTTATAAATACAATAACCCAGGACAGTTATCAGATACAAATGGTTATAAAATCAATGAAATGAAAGATGGTTCTCGTGTTGTTGTAGTAAGACCATCAATGTCAGAAACATGGGCATTCTTTGTAAGAAAGTTCGATGTAAAAAGAGCAACAGTTGAACAATGGACTGGTAACATGCCAGGAAATGATAAAGTAATTGATTTACTAAAATTCTTAGTAAAAGGAGCAAGAATTACATCAATCACTGGTGAGCAGGGTTGTGGTAAAACAACACTACTTATGGGTATGATTGAAAATATATATGAAACAATGAACTTACGTATTACAGAAACTGCTTTCGAGTTGCACTTAAGAAAAGTTTATCCAACAAGAAACATTTTGTCAATGCGTGAAACAGATACAATATCTGGACAAGAGTGTTTGGACGTACAGAAAAAAACTGACGGTTCTGTAAACATCATAGGTGAGGTTGCAACAGACCCCGTAGCATCTTGGATGATTCAATCTGCACAGGTTGCATCTAAATTTACATTATTTACTCACCATGCTAAAACATTCCCAGACTTAGTAACTGCACTACGTAACTCAATGTTAAGAGCTGGAGTATTCAAAAATGAAAAAACAGCAGAAGAGCAAGTAGTTCAAGTACTAAATTTCGACATACATCTACAAAAAGACTTTAGAGGTAGAAGATACATAGAAAGAGTAACAGAATGTATTCCAATTGTAGACCAAAAGACATATGATTATGACTATAAAGGTGAAAAAACTATGGATGGAAAAGTTCAAAAATTCTTTGAAAATGCAACAACATATTTCTCAAAAGTAACAGAGCAAAATCTATATAGATATCAAAATATATTGGAATATGTAGATGGAGAATATCAAATAACAAATAAAATAACAGATAAAAACTTAGCAGAAATGAGAGCTAATATGGACGAATCTGATATAGAAGAATTTGACAGCTTTGTTGATACATATTGGGGAGACCAAATTAGAAAAGAAAAAAAGGCTAAAGTGCAGAAGTAGTAAATAAACATAGGAGGTGTTCTTAGAACATGAGTACTCAAATGCTAAAATATATAATGATTATAACAGTTGTATTGTTTGTAGGAATCATTATAGCATATGTAATTTTAAAAAAGATGATGGGAAAATCAGAATATGCAAAGATGAAGAAACTACAAGAAGGAACAAAGGCTGACGGATTTTCATCAGATATATTATACCAAAAAATATATATAACGCTTATTAGGACACCTTTTCTAAAAAGATATTTATTCAAATTAAGAAGAAGACTAGAAATAGTCAATATAGATGATGAATATACAACCAGAAAAGAAGCAGCGCAAATAATGACAAAAGCAATATTAATATTCTTTTTTATAGCGTTGCTAACCATTCTTATTACACACAATAACTGGTTATTAATGTCAATATTATTGATTTTTGAGTTATTTATTGTAGATACAATGGTACAAGGAATGGTTGATAAAATTGATAATAACTTACTTAAAGAGCAGATAGATTTCTTTGCAGAAATAAGACATGCTTACCATGAGTATAACATGGTTGAAGAAGCAATTTATCAAGTATCACTTGATGATGAAAAAAATGTTTCTAAACAAGGTGAAAAAATATATGAAATATTATGTTCAGATGACCCAGAAACAGAATTAGAAAAATATTATGATGTAGCACCAAATGATTATTTAAAAGAATTTGCTGGTATATCTTATTTAACACAAGAATTTGGAGATAGAAGAGGAGATGACGGTTCTTCTTTATATCTAAAAAATGTTGATAATATAACACAAGAAATGCAATTAGAGATATTAAAAAGAGATAAATTGAACTATGTATTCCAGAGTTTAACATTTATTTCAATAGCTCCAGTATTGCTATTGGAACCATTAAAATCTTGGGCAGTATCGAACTTCTATTTTACAACAAGTTTTTATAATGACAAATTAGGATTAGTAGCACAGATTTTAATAGTACTTTTAACAGTAGTGTCATACATAATGACAAGAAAATTAAAAGATAATGGTGGTGTTCAAGTACAAATATCTCATAATGACCACCCATGGCAAGAAAAAGTATACAAAATACCAGTATTAAAACAAGCAATAAATTGTTTTATACCAAAGCCGGGAACTAAAGATTATAGAACAATGCAACAACTTATGAAAGATTCGGCATCAAAAGCTAAAATGGAATGGATTTACATTAACAGATTAGCACTGACAATTGTTACATTTATATGTTCAATATTTTTCTTTATAATATTACATAAAGTAGCAATTAATTATGTTTATACAAATCCTACAACAGAACAAACTGTGCTGGGGTCTTTGTCGGAAAAGAACCAGAAAAAAGCAGAAGACTTAACTAAGCAAGATAACTACTTCTTAGACAAATTAAAAGGAGACTTAAAAATAACTCAAGACAAAGTTGAAAGAGAAATGATAAAATCTCCATATTATGAAGAAGATGATAAAAATTTAGAAACAGATGCAAAAAGAATAATGACTAAATTAAAAGTTGTAAATTCTGAGCAAATGCAGTGGTTTGAAATATTATTAGCTTGCGGGTTTGCTTTAATTGGATATATGGCACCTGTTTGGATGATGTATTTCCAAAAATTCATGAGAAAGCTAGAAATGGAAAATGAAGTAATGCAGTTCCAAACAATTATATTAATGCTTATGAAAATAGAGAGAATAAGTGTAGAAATGATTTTGGAATGGCTAGAAAGATATGCAAATATTTATAAAGAGCCTATCTCTAGGTGTGTAAATAATTACGAAGCAGGAGCATGGGAAGCATTAGAAGAGCTTAAAAACTCTGTAACAAATCAAGATATGATAAGAATTGTAGAAAGTCTACAAGCAGCAGTAGAAAAAATACCAATCAAAGAAGCATTTGATGAATTAGATGCAGATAGAGATTATCACCAACAAAAGAGAAAAGATACTAATGACCAATTAGTATCAAGAAAAGGCTTAATAGGAAAGGGTGTAGGCTTTGCACCAATGATTTGTTTATTTGTGGGATATTTGATTATACCATTAGTTGTAATAGGTATGACGTCTATGTCATCTACATTTACTCAATTAGGTGCTTAAACATGGAGGTTTAGATGGAGAATGTAACAAAGGCACTGCTTATAGCTGCTGGAATACTATTAGCAATTATGATTTTAACTTTACTCATAGTATTCTGGGGACAATTATCAGGATATTATACGCAACAACATAATGATAAAATTGTTGAACAAGAGGCTAAAATCAATGCAAAATTTGAAAATTATAATGGACAAACAATAAGAGGAAATGAATTAGTTTCAGTTATGAATATGGTTATCGACTATAATAATGCTGTAGCAGAAATGGACGGATTTGATAAAGTAATTATGTCTGTTGATTTTAAAGGATGCCAGAACAAATCAAAAGATAATTTTAAATATAGTGATTCAGATAGAAGCATATTTTCTGGAAACATTCTTACAAATTCACAATCAAGTGATGCAAATTTAAAAAATGTAGCAAATATTCCAGAGACAATACGTTTAAAGTTACAAAATGCAGGATTTGATAATGTTACTGATGCACAACTTCAAAAATTGTCTGCAAATATATATAATATTGTAAATATCAATTCTGCAGATACAAATGGTATTAATACCAGAAACAGAAAACTTCAAAATATTCTTTTATTAAGTGATGATGAAGTAAGAGCATTATCAGCGTCAAAAATTTCTACAATAGAAGAAGTAACTAAACAATATTATCAATATACACAATTTAAAAGAGCTATGTTTAAGTGCACAGGTGTTGAACACAATACAACCGGAAATGCAAGAGTAAATAAAATAACATTTGATATAGTATTATTAGATAATGGAAGTGCAAAATTTAATTAATTGAAAGGATACTTGTATGGAAAATGCGGTTAAAGCCTTGTATATAGCAGCCGGAGTGTTAATTGCAGTAATGATTTTGTCTTTAGCTGCTGTAGTATATTCAAGTTTGCAAGGTTATGTAGAAAATACAAATCAACAGATAGAATTTAATGAAATAAATAGTTTTAATACGCAATATCTTGATTATGCTAATAAAGATGTTTCTATTCAAGATATAGTAACAGTTGCAGGCAATGCATATGAAAACAATTATTCATATAGTCCAGATATTAATCAATGGAATATTTCTGATAAATCTTTTTATGTGCAAGTTTTATTAAATGGAACTAGAATAGACCAAAATATTAATGATATAATGGTTAACTTATTAGAAAATAACAAGGATAAAGTATTTGTAACTGATGATATATCATATGCAAAAGACACTTCAAAAGTGTGCAGTATAAGTTTTAAAACAAAGTAAAAAAATGTTGCAATTTAAAAAATTAAATGTTATAATGAGGGAAAATAATGAAAAAAGTAATTATGTTTTTAGCTATTATTGTAATTATTATAGTTACTTTAGTAGGATATAGATATATTTCTTATAAAAATCATTATAAGGAAATTCAAAAAGAAAATTCTGATTTTGATAAATATAAAGACCAAGAAGTATATGGCTTAGATGTAGCCTCATTAATAAATATGGCTATAGATAAGAATACTAAAAATAAAATTGAAAAAGATGATAATGGAAACTTTATTACAAATGAAGAAAATTCTATAGAAATTGAAATTTATATGACAGATAATGATACTACATATAAAATGGAAAGTATTAGTAATTCTGGAATAGAGCAATTTCTACAGTATTATAAAGACATAAAATTTAAATGTTCAAAAATAGAGTATCATAAAAACACAGGAAGAGTTAAATATATACTATTTGAACAACAAGAAAACAGTTAATAAAGTTCAGCGAGAGCTGATTATGATAAACAAAAGTATAAAAAGGGGGGAGAAACTATGGAAAACGCAACAAAGGCATTATTAATTGCAGCAGCAGTTTTAATAGCTATCTTAATTATCTCTTTAGGATTAGTTGTTTATAATAACTCTGCAAACACTGTTAATCAAGCAAACTTATCATCACAAGAGATACAAGCTCAAAATGAGAAGTTTACAAGATATAATGGTAAATACAAAAGAGGTTCTGAAGTAAACTCTTTATTACAAACAGCATTAAACTATAATTTAAATACTACAGACGATGGAAATAAAGTTACAGTGAATTATGGAAAAGAGACGCTAGTAGATAGTAGTTCTACAAGCATAGAAAAACAAATGGACACAAGTAAATTATATGACATTAAAGTTAATTATGGTGGAGCTGGAGGACTTGTAGATACAATTACAATAACTGATGCAGCAAAATAATAAAATTAATGAGTGAAAGGGGATATACTTATGGAAAATGCGATAGAAGCTTTAAAAATTGCAGGAGCAGTATTAATGTTTGTATTGGCATTGACATTAAGTATATCTTCTTTGTCTCAAGCCAATTCAGCAGTTAGTAGTATTGCAACAATGTATGATAAAGATGCACAATCTACTTATGTTCAGCCAGCACAAGACTTAACAAGAGTAGTAGGAATGGAAACAATAATTCCTACAATGTATAAAGCTTATGAAGAAAACATAGAAATATATTTCTTTAAAGCAGATGGAAGTCCACTACCAATATATTATAAAACAAATCAATATGGTAGTAGAGTGGATTCAGAAGGTAAATCTGTAGCCAATAGCAATCCTAATGCTGTAACAGTAAATTATATAGACTTATCTAAAGAAAGTTTTGGAACAGAAAATGGAAAAGAAGCTACACAAGTGGCAACAGAGCACTTAAGCTTAATATTAGCTGGTGGAAACAAGTGGAAAAATCAATATAGAAATAACCAAGAAATGTTAAATTTATTAGATGAGAAAAAATATGGAAATCAATTAATGGATACAGAATATCCAAATGGTTTTTATGCATATTTAAATGGTAAAAAATTTGTCGAAAATTTAGGTGAATATTATCAAGGTTCAAATCAAGATGAAGACGAGAGTTTAGCAAGTACAACTGCTACGAAAATTAAAAAAAGAGTTATAACATACAAATTAACAAACTAAAAGGAGAAAACAGATGGAAGATACATCTATGGATATAATAGGAATATTGTTTGGTGCAATATTAATGTTTGTAGTTCCACTATTTTTAATTGCGAATAAATCTGATGATATATCTCAATTAGTAGCACAATCTGCTACATCTGAGTTCGTAAATGAGGTTGTAAGGTCTGGACAAATTACTGCAGATGAATATCAAAGTTTTATGACCACATTAAACACATCTGGAAATACATTTGACATAGATATACATGTTCAAATTCTAGATGAAACACCATCAAAAATGGTAACAGATGCAGATGCACAAAAGATAGGAACAAACTCATATTACTCATTATACACAACTCAAGTTGAGAGCAAAATTGGAAACTCTTCTGCAACAACGTCCAATAATAGAGTTGGAAAACTTATATTAAAACAAGGAGACCAAGTTTCTGTAACAGTAAAAAATAGTAGTAAAACACTATCTCAAGCTTTAAGAAATGTATATTACAATGTAACAGGAAATGATATACATATAATTGCAGCTGCAGCATCAGGTACTGTAACAATAAATGGTTCTACAGGAACAATATAAAAAGACTAATTAATGAAAAAAATTTAATTAGTCTTTTTTTGTGTATAAAAAATTTTTAAGTACTAATAATAAAAAACAAAGGAGTGAAAAATTCATGAAAACACTCAAAAAAATACTTTTTTTATTTGTACTAATTTTTTTATATGTATTTTTATTAACAAGAGGCTATTATCCAGAAACAATAGCAGTAAAAGGCGAAGAAATTCGATTATCAGATATTCAAGTAATTCCAATAGGGCAAGTTGCAGGAATAAAATTATATACAAGTGGAGTACTAGTTGTAGGGACATCTGGAATTCAAAGTACGGATGGCAAAACATACAAACCTTATGAAAATACTGGAATACAAGAAGGTGATTCAATAAATTCAATTAATGACATTATAGTAAATAATACAGAAGAATTAATAGATGCAGTCAATTTGTATGAAGGAAAAACAGTACATGTAAAATATACAAGAGATAATCAAGAAAAAACTTGTGAAATAACTCCAGTAAAAGACAGAAGTGGAAAATATAAATTAGGTTTATGGGTTAGAGATAGTGCTGCAGGAGTTGGAACTATAACCTTTTATTATGAAGAAAACAATACATTTGCAGGATTAGGACATGGAATAACTGACATAGATACAGGAGATATAATACAAACATCTTCTGGAGAAATAGATGAAGCAAGTATTGTATCTATAGTAAAAGGCAAGGATGGAGAACCTGGGAAAATTCAAGGAAGTATAAAACAAGATAGTGTTATTGGAAGTATTTACAAAAATACTCCATATGGAATTTATGGGATGATAAAAGAACCTAATAATATAAAAATAGATACTTCTAGAAAAATAAATGTGGCACCTAGACAAGAAATAAGTCTAGGAGAAGCAACAATTTTATCTAATATTAGTGGAGACCTAAAAGAATATAAAATCGAAATACAGAAAACTTATTTAAATAATAATTATGATAACAAAAGTATGGTACTAAAAGTTGTAGACCCACAATTATTAGAATTAACAGGCGGAATAATTCAAGGAATGAGTGGTTCGCCAATTATACAAAACAATAAATTTATAGGAGCTGTAACACATGTTTTTGTAAAAGATTCTAGTATTGGTTATGCTGTTTTTGCAGATAGAATGGTTAGTGAAATATGCAGATAAAAATGCATAATATATAAGAAAAATCAAAATCTTAAAGATATAAAATAGTAAATTAAAAAAACAGTTTTTGCAAAAAAAGCTGTTTTTTTGACACTTTTTGTGATATTATAGTATATATAATAATAGAGGGAGTAGATAAATGAAAATTTCTAATATATTTAAACACATTAATTTAGTAATGCACCATAAATGGGTGGTTTTTAAATTATGCTGTAAAGTGGGAATTCCATGGAGAGGATTTATGCATGACTGGTCTAAGTTTTCTCCAACTGAATTTTGGGAAGGTGTAAAATATTATAATGGTCATAGAAGCCCAATTACAGTATGTAAAGAAAAAAATGGGTATTCAGAAGCATGGCTACATCATAAAGGAAGAAATAAACATCATTTCCAATACTGGGTGGATTTAGCATTACCACAACCTGCAATAATAATGCCATATAAATATGCGGCAGAGATGGTGTGTGACCAGTTGGCAGCAGGAATAGTTTATAATGGAAAGAATTGGACACCAAATACGCAGTTAGAATATTATATGCATAGAGAAGTAAGAAATATTATACATCCACAAGTAGATAAATTTTTAACAGCTGTCTTTACAGGTATTAGCCAAAATGGACTTGATGCTACTTTGACAAAGAAAAATATCAGAAGTTTATATGAAAAATATTGTATTAGAATGGAGAATTTAGATGAGAATAAGATTTAAACCATGGGCAAGACCAGAATTGGAAGCAAGTAGCTTTTATAGAGATAATCCAGAAGAATTAAAAAATAAATGGATAGAAGAATTTAAAAACAAAAATAATCCAATTCATTTGGAATTAGGTTGTGGAAAAGGACAATTTATATCAAAATTAGCAGTTCAAAATCCTAACATCAATTATATTGCAATAGATTTAGTTGATGCGATGTTAGGATTAGCTAAAAGAAATGTAGAAGAGACATACAAAGAGCAAGAAAAAGAAGTTGATAATCTTATATTAACAAGATTTGATATAGAAAGAATAATGCTTATTTTGGGAGAACAAGATAATGTTAGAAGAATATACATTAATTTTTGCAATCCATGGCCAAAGGGAAAACATAGAAAGAAAAGATTGACACATACAAGACAGTTAGAAAAATATAAAACTTTTTTGGCTCCAAATGGAGAAATATATTTTAAAACTGACGATGACGACTTATTTAATAGTAGTTTAGGATATTTTGAAGAGGCAGGTTTTAAGATTTTAAAGAAAACTTATGACTTACATAAAGAACCAATATGGGAAAATAATATAGAGACTGAGCATGAAAAAATGTTTAGTGAGCAAGGAATAAAAATAAAAGCATTAATAGCAACTAGAATATTATAAAAATTTCAAAAAATGTATTGTCAAAATAGAAATAATGTGATACTATATTAAAGTAATTGACGTAGGGGTATAGTGTTAATGGTAGCACATCGGTCTCCAAAACCGCCTGTGTGGGTTCGAATCCTACTACCCCTGCCATTTATTTATAATTTAGGGGGCAAAAACAGATTTTTTTAATCTGTTTTTTGTGTTGGTAACTGAACTCTCGGAAAGGACCCTAAATGAATAAATTAATAGCAAGAATAGTTTTATTTTCAATAATAATTTGTTTTCTATTTATCCCAACAATGTCTAATGGAAGCAATATACAGCCAATAAAAAAAGGAGAAATAATTTACTTAGGAAATTCAAGTTATGCTTGGCCAATACCAGGTTATACTCGAATATCATCACCATTTGGAAAAAGAGTAGCGCCAACCACTGGGGCATCAACATTCCATAAAGGAACAGATATACCTGCACCAGAAGGAACAGCACTAATTGCCACTTGCGATGGAGAGATTACGTTTACTGGATTCCTTGGCGGAGGAGGATATACAATAACAATTACAAATGCAGAAGGCATAAAAATTTCATATTGTCATGTTTCGCCAAATTACATTGTATCTGTTGGGCAAATGGTGGAACAAGGTGAGATAATAGGAAATGTAGGACCGAAATATGTTTATGGAGTGGTAGGAAACAATTATAAAGATTCAACTGGGAATCCTACAAATGGAGCAACTACGGGTTGCCATTTGCATATTGGATTTCGAGAAGATGGGGAATATATGAACCCTATGGATTATTTAAAATAGTTTACACATATAAAAAACTATGTTATTATATAGCACAAGGAGATGAGAAAATGTCATTTGATGGAATTGTAACAAAATCAATAGTTACAGAATTGCAAGAAATTATAGGAAGTAAAATTGATAAAATCCATGAGCCAGATAAAAATACAATAGTATTAGGATTATATCTAAATGGAAAAAATTATGCCTTAAATATTTGCATAGATTCGCATAATTGTAGGATAAACTTAACAACACATCAAAAGGAAAATCCATTAGTTGCACCTAATTTTTGCATGCTATTAAGAAAGCATTTAATTGGTGGGAGAGTTTCAAATATTTCTATGCTTGACTTAGAAAGACTTGTAAAAATAGAGATAGAAACAATAAATGAATTTAATGAAATTGAAGTAAAGACATTAATTGTAGAGCTTATGGGAAAGCACAGTAATATTATATTAGTAAACTCAAATGAAAAAATAATAGATTCTATGAGGCATATAGACTCAAAAAATTCATATAGAGAAATATTACCTTCAAGGATATATATTTTACCAAAATCAGAAAAGTTTGATTTTATAAAATTAAAAGATTTTAATGAATTTAAAGAAAAATTGCAAAGCTTAGACGAATCGAATATATTATCAAATATGAATTCTGACGATATAAGTAAGAGGATTGCAAACGCATTTACTGGTTTTAGTTATGTATTTGCAAAATCAGCAGTGAAAGGTCGAGATTTACACCAAACATATCAGTATATTTGTAAAATTATCGACGGAAAAGAAAATTTAGAATTTGATTATATATATAAAGAAGATAAAATTTCGGACTATGTTTTAACAATTGGGAATGCTGACGATAATGCAGATAAGAGTCTGTTCCATTTAAACTTTTTTATAGATGATTTTTACTATCAAAGAGAGACTACAGAAGGTTTTAAAAATTATAGAAATACAGTATTAAGATTGATTTTGGAGACACTAAAAAAATATAATAAACGTTTAGAAAATATCAATTTAAAACTTAAAGAATGTGATGATATGGATACATATAGGTTATATGGAGAGTTAATAACAGCCAATCTATATAGATTGTCCAATAATCATTCGGAAAGTATAGAAGTAGAAAATTATTATGAAAATAATAATAAAATAACAATTCCTATGGATGTAAGGTATACACCGAATATAAATGCCAAAAGATATTTTAAAAAGTATTCAAAATTAAAAAATGCATTTGAAATTGTATCTAAGCAAAAATCTGAGACAGAGAAAGAATTAAATTATATAGAAAGTATAGTATATGAATTAGAAAATAGTTCATGTATAGAAGATGTTCAAGACATATTCGAGGAAATTAGTGAAAATGTTGTGTTTAAAGAAAGGTTAAAGAAAAAAGAAAAGAAAAAAAAGGTAAGCAAAAAGAAAAAGCAACAAAATTTTGCACCAATTGAATATGATGTTGAAGGATTTAAAGTTTATGTTGGAAGAAATAATAAAGAAAATGATTGGCTAACATTATCATTTGCCAATAAAACAGATATATGGTTTCATACAAAAGACATACATGGAAGTCATGTTATTTTAAAAACTGATAAAAATGTTCCAGATGATATTTTAGTAAAATGTGCAGAAATTGCGGCAAAACATAGCAAAGCTAAGGATCCATCAAATGTGCCTGTAGATTATTGCAAAGTACAATATGTAAAAAAGCCAAATGGTGCAAAGCCAGGAATGGTTATTTTTACTAATAATAAAACTTTAAATGTAAAGCCGGCAAAATGAGAAGAGAGCATCTATTATAGATGCTCTCGATTTTGATATAGCCACGATAACTATAGTCTTAAATTTTATTTAGAGCTATTGTTTTTGGCCTGTTCACAATGAAACAGCAAAAAATTCCAAACTATCTTATAGAACCGCATAAACTTCATGCAGTGTGGAACCTCATCACCGAAACTCTGATATTCAAAAAATGGAATATCCTGAGTTTGGATAATGTCATTGTTTACGGTTATGCTTTCCATGTTAGGAAGCAACTCGCATAACCTAGTTGCATTTTCATTGCAACCTGGATACCAACTAACCATATGTTCCATCTGATTGATGAAAGAGGCTCTATCAATTGTTGTATGATAAGTTTTCCCTTTCTCTACATAAGTTAAACTGATTGGTTCATTTTTGTTTAATATTGTTTTTTTAGCTACATCTCTCATTATTTTGTCCTCCTGATTTTATTAAAAAGTTTAAGAGTTGCACTAACTCATTTGAGTTACAAATGTTATTATATCATATTTTTTAGAAAAATACTAGTTTTTTTAGAAAAATTAATTGACAACTAGAAAATAAAAGAATATAATATTGCCAATTAAAGAGTTACGGAGAAAAAGAAAAATTATGTGGAATTACAAATAGAGAGCTGATGATGGTGGAATATCAGTAGTAAAGAAGCATAAGGGGAGCTTTGGAGTAATATAAATTAAGGTGCTTGATTGTTGTATTAGAAAAATCAAGAAATAGGGTGGAACCGCGGAAATATAGACTTTCGTCCCTAGCGCATGTATTTTTATATTTGTGCTAGGTGCGAAAGTTTTTTTGTATGCAAAAATTGAAATTGCCTAGCAAAAAAGATTAAGGAGGAATAAAAATGGTAAAATCAATGGACACAATAGTAAACTTATGTAAAGCAAGAGGATACATTTATCCTGGTTCAGAAATTTATGGAGGACTTGCAAACACTTGGGATTATGGACCTTTAGGAGTAGAGTTGAAAAACAATGTAAAAAAATTATGGAGAAAAAAATTCATACAAGAAAGTAAATATAATGTAGGATTAGATGCAGCAATATTAATGAACCCACAAACTTGGGTTGCATCTGGACATGTTGGAGGATTTTCAGACCCATTAATAGATTGCAAAGAATGTAAAACAAGACATAGAGCAGACAAATTAATAGAAGAATGGGCACATGAGCAAGGAAAAGACATGATAGCAGATGGAATGTCAGACGAAGAAATGGTAAAATTCTTAGATGACAACAACATCCCATGTCCAAGCTGTGGAAAGCACAATTTTACATCAATACGTAAATTCAACTTAATGTTTAAAACATTCCAAGGAGTTACAGAAGATGCAAAAGCAGAAATATATTTAAGACCGGAAACAGCACAAGGAATATTTGTAAACTTCAAAAATGTAATGAGAACAACAAGAAAAAAACTACCAATGGGAATAGCACAAATAGGAAAAGCATTCAGAAACGAAATAACACCAGGAAACTTTACATTTAGAACAAGAGAATTTGAGCAGATGGAACTAGAATTTTTCTGCAAACCAGGAACAGACTTAGAATGGCATGAATACTGGAAGAAATTCTGTGAAGATTGGTTATTAGGATTAGGAATGAAAAAAGAAAATATTCGTTTAAGAGACCACAGTCCAGAAGAATTAGTATTTTACAGTAAAGCAACAACAGACATAGAATATGCATTTCCATTTGGATGGGGAGAATTATGGGGAATTGCAGACAGAACAGACTATGACCTAACAAATCATATGAATATGTCAAAAGAAGACTTCACATATTTAGACCCAGAAACAAACGAAAGATATGTACCATACTGTATAGAGCCATCACTTGGTGCTGACAGAGTAGCACTTGCATTTTTATGCAGCGCATATGATGAAGAAGAAATAGCAGAAGGAGACACAAGAACAGTATTACACTTACATCCAGCATTAGCACCATACAAAGTAGCAGTATTGCCATTATCAAAGAAATTATCAGAAAAAGCAGAAGAAGTATATACACAATTATCAAAGAAATTTATGTGTGAATATGACGAAACAGGTTCAATAGGAAAACGTTATAGAAGAGAAGACGAAATAGGAACACCATACTGTGTAACAGTTGACTTTGACACATTAGAAGATAATACTGTAACAATAAGAGACAGAGATACAATGGAACAAATCAGAGTAAAAATTGACGAATTAGATGCTTGGATAAGTAACAAGGTAGAATTTTAATTTTTTTGCACGTTTGGGACCGGTTCTCATCGGTGCATTTTTACGAAAGGAAAAGAAAAATGGAGAATAAGCGAGTAATTATATCGATTTTGATAGTTTTATTTTTAATTATTGGAATAGTGGTTGGAATGTATATGTTTAGTGGATTTAGTAAAGAGCAGACCAAGTTGTTGACTGATGAAACTAATAAGATTTTGCAATCAGATATAGCAACTGAAAACATTGATTTGAATATTAAAACAAATAAAAACTACGCTGTAGTAGAAAAAGCGGTTAAAGAATATGTCTCTGAGTTAAAGAATATATATGTAGAAATGGTTGAATTAAATACGGGAATAAATCCTAATAATATTTTTACAGCTCAAAACATGAGTAATAAAGATTTAAGCGAAATTGATGATATAATTAAAGATTATAAAGATAAAAGCCAAAATGCTATTGAAGACTTAGAGGAATTATTAACTGAAGAAAAAATTGCAGAAAACATTAATAAAAGAGAATTTTCGAATAGAAAAGATTACTATATAGATTTATATAATACTATTATGACTAGCGATTCTATGAAAGAACAATATAATGCAATAGAAGAAAAAATTAAAGATGAAAAAAGCAAGTTGACTGATAAGGTTAACCAGATAAATAAAATAGCAGAGTTCTTGAAAAAGAATTCTGATGCATGGGAAATTAAAGAGGATAAAATACAGTTTACTAATTTAAATAGAATGACGGAATATTATAGTCTATTAAACAAATTGATAGATTAGTAGAAGTAGAAAGGATTGTGAGAAATAATGAGAAAATACTTTGGAACAGATGGGATTCGTAGAATTGCTAATACAGAATTATCACCTGAGTTGGTATATAGAGTTGCAAAAGCAGGAGCATATGTGTTGTCAAAACATACTAATAAAGCTCCAACGATATTGATAGGAAGAGATACACGTCTTTCTGGAACTTTGATAGAGAGTGCTATGGTTGCTGGTTTTTTGAGCTATGGTGCTAATGTAAAATTGTTGGAGGTTATTCCAACACCGGGAGTTGCTTATTTAACAAGAAAACTTCAAGCAGATGCAAGTGTTGTAATATCAGCATCTCATAATACATTTGAATTTAATGGAATAAAATATTTTAGCAATAAGGGAATGAAAATTCCTGATAGTATAGAAGAAGAAATTGAAGATGTTATGGACTCTGGCAAGCTAGATGAACTAACTGCAGTAAGTGAAAAAATAGGCGTGTCTGAAATAAGAACTGATTTATTAGATGAATATGTATACTTTTTTAGAAAGAATTTTGATGATAATATTGCTAAGTTTAATAGACCAGATTTTAAAGTTGTAATTGATACTGCAAATGGTGCGACATATAAAGTGGCTGAAAAGGTATTTTCAATTCTTGGTATAAACCATGTAATAATAAATAACCATCCTAATGGTATTAATATTAATGATGGATGTGGTTCAACACATCTTGAGATGTTAAAGGACTATGTTGTAAAAAACAAAATGAGTCTTGGAATTGCTTATGATGGTGATGGAGATAGATGTTTGGCTGTTGATGAAAATGGTGAAGAAATTGATGGAGATAAATTGTTGGCTATTATTTCTAATTATTTAAAGAAACAAGGCAAACTTAATAAAGATACTATAGTTGCTACAGTTATGAGTAATTTAGGATTAAATAAATATGCTGAAAAAGAAGGATTGAATTTTATTCAGACAAAAGTTGGAGATAGATATGTTTTAGAAGAAATGCTTAAAAATGGCTATAATCTAGGCGGGGAACAATCTGGACACGTAATATTATTGGATTATAATCCTACAGGAGATGGAATTTTGACTTCATTGATGCTTATTCAAGCTATATTAAAAAGTGGAAAAAAGGCTTCAGAATTAGGTGGAATGGTGCAAAAATATCCTCAGGTTTTAGTTAATGCAAAGGTAGATTCTGATAAAAAATATGCTTATAAAGATGATGCGGAAATTCAAAAAGCAATTGAGGAATTAGAAAAAGAATTTTCTGGAAATGGTAGAGTTTTGATTAGACCTTCTGGAACAGAGCCTCTTGTAAGAGTTATGATTGAAGGAAAAGATGAAAAAGTTATAGAACAAAAAGCAAGAAAAATTGCAGATATGATAGAAAAACAGTAATTTACATAACTTGACAAAATTGATAAATATTTGTATAATAAAATTATTGTTTAGTTATATGGTTCAGAAATAATTTTAGAATCAATTAAACAACTAACATCTTTTAGTTATTTTTAACGGAGGAGAAAAATGGAACAGTTGCTTAAGAAAAAAGAAGAAACCTATTGGAACAAAAATAATGTGAAACTTGTGGGAACAATAGAGGAAGATTTGGAATTCGATAATAGAGTTCAAAGAATCGATTTCTATATGACCAAAATAAAAGTTACACGGAAGAGTGGGAAAATTGACCATATACCACTTATGATTTCTGAAGAATTACTGAAAAATAGAAATATACAAAAAAGTGAATTAAAAGATAAGAAAGTGTGTATTTATGGGCAGTTTAGAACCTATGACAAAAATATTCCAGATGGGCAGTTTTTTGTAAAAATGTATGTGTTTGTAAATAAAATACATTTTTGTGATTTTGATATAATTGTAGATAACAATATAACTACAATTGATGGTTATATCTGCAAAAAGCCAATTTTTCGGATTACTTCTTTAAGTAAGTCTAAAATAACTCAGTTATTAATAGCTGTAAATAGGAAAAATGATTCAGTAGATTATGTTCCATGCATCGCATGGAGTAAGATTGCAGAACGATCTTCAAAATTAAAGATAGGAACTCATGTTATTTGCAAAGGAAGATTACAGAGTAGAAAATATCCCAAGAAAAAGATGGATGAAGATGGAAATGTAATTGTAGAATGGAAGGAGACATATGAGATGTCGATTGTGAAAATTCATGAGGACTAGGTAAGTGTAGAATTTTATAAAAAATAACTAAAAGGTGGGGAGGAACATGTGAAATGTTCCTCTTGCTTTTTTTTATAAAAGATGTTAAAATACCAACAGAAAGAAGGATGATTATGGGATTTTTTGATAAATTAAAACAAGGATTAAATAAAACAAAAGAATCAATAAATGAAAAAATAAATGATGTATTTAGTAATTTCAGAAAAGTAGATGAAGACTTTTTAGAAGAACTAGAAGAAGCTTTGATAATGTCAGACATAGGAATAGAAACATCAACAAAAATAATTTCTAATTTAAGAGAAAGAATGAAAAAAGAAAAAATAGAAGATGAAGAGCAAGTAAAAGAAGCATTAAGAGAAGAAATTGCGCAAATTTTAGAGATTTCAGATAATTCATTAAAATTAGAAACAAAACCATCAGTAATTCTAGTAATAGGAGTAAATGGAGTAGGAAAAACAACATCAATAGGAAAAATGGCCGCAAGACTATCAAGAGATGGCAAAAAAGTAGTTGTTGCAGCAGCAGATACATTTAGAGCAGCTGCAGTAGAACAATTAGAAATTTGGGCTAAAAGAGCCGGAGCAGAAATTGTTAAAAGGGAAGAAGGAATAGACCCTGCATCAGTAGTATATGATGCTATAGCGAAAACTAGAGAACTAGGGGCTGACATATTAATATGTGATACAGCAGGAAGATTGCATAACAAGAAATACTTAATGGACGAGTTAAATAAAATCCAAAAAGTAATAAATAAAGAAATGCCAGAAGCATCAAAAGAAGTATTATTAGTAATAGATGCAGGAACTGGACAAAATGCAATATCACAAGTAAAAGCATTTAAAGAACAAGCTGATATTACAGGTATAGTATTGACAAAATTAGATGGAACTGCAAAAGGAGGAGCTGTAATAGGGATTGTAGAGGAAAACCAAATACCTGTTAAATTCATAGGAGTTGGGGAACAAATAGATGATATGGAGATTTTCAACTCAAAAGATTTTGCAAAGGCAATTATTTAGTGCACCGATGGGACCGGTTCTTAACGGTGCAGTATACATAAAAATGCACCGCTAAGAACCGGTCCCATCGGTGCAGATGTGCCAAAAAAAGGAGAAAATAATGGATACAAACAAATTTAGAATTAGTAAAAAAATGAGAGCAATAATTGTAATAGTATTTATTGCAATATATGCACTAGGTACATATATATCTTTAAGAGGACAATATTTAGAATATGTAGAATTGGGAGAACAGTATGTTCAAAAATTTTTTACAGACATAAAATATAAATATTCTATTATGGGAATAAGTTTTATATTATTAAGTATAATTTTCTATTTTACTAATAGAGGTATCAAAAAAGGGCTTAAACCATTTTTTGAACAAGAAAAAAGAGAAGTGCCAAAACTTCCTAATAAGTCAATAACACTTATAATTGCTGCAATTGCAAGTGTCATTATATCAAATCATTTGTTAGATAAAGTTTTGTTATTTGTAAGCAATGCATCTTTTGGAAAAACTGATATAATATTTAATTTAGATATTTCATATTATATGTTTATTAAGCCATTAGTTGAAACACTAATAAATTATTTTGTTACTTTAATGATTGCCGCAAGTGCTTATATGGCAGGATATTATATAATAATATTTAATTTATATTTTAAAGCTGTTGATAGAGAGTTGCTAGCCAAAAGTAAACTTATCAAAAAATTATTAAGAAATGCTATTATTTTAGCTATAGGTGTTGGAGTGCAAACTGCTTTAAATACACAAAATATAGTAACAGGAAAGTTCTTGACACTAAGTAATGAAACTGAATTGACTGGAGCTGGAATTGTAGAATCAACTATTCAATTATATGGATATTTAATACTGGCTGTAGTTATTGTGATTTCCGTAATATTAGCTGTTAAGTATTTTGTGCAAAAGAAAAATAAAAAGATTGTATATCCAGTTGTGGCAATTCCTATATATTTAGTTGTTTTATTTTTAGTGATGGTTGGGTATGATTTGATATTTGTTAAATCAAATGAATTTGATAAAGAGCGTAAATTTATATCAGAAAACATCAAGTCTACGCAGGAGGCTTATAATATAAATGCAGAAGAGACAAGTGCAGACTATACTGGAACAATAAAAGAAAATGAAGTTGATGAGAATACTGATGTTATCAATAATATAACAATTGTAAACAAAGATTTAGTTCAAAAAAGTTTGAAAGATACACAAACAGAGACAGGATATTATACTTATAATAATGTATCTTTGGCTCAATATGAAATTGAAGGGAAGAAGCAATTGGTATATGTTGCACCAAGAGAAGCAGAAAATAATACAATATCATATAATAACAAGACTTATGAATATACTCATGGAATGGGACAAATTGTAGCTTCTGCAACATCTGTAACAGAGGATGGAAATGTTGAATATTTACAAAAAGATATTGGTGGAGCTGATAATATTTATCAGATAACTCAACCTAGAATATATTATGGTGTTGAAACAAATAGTGTTGCAGTAACAAACACTAAAAATAAATCAGAATATGATTATACAGATAATAGCGGAATAGAACATGTAAATAATTATGATGGAAATTCTGGTATTCAAGTAGGATTTTTCGATAGACTAATTTTAGCTATAAAAAATAAAGATATTAGACTTGCAATGGCAACATCAGTTTCTGAAGAAAGTAAAATTTTGACAAATAGAAATATAATCAAAAGAGCCAAAGCAGTATTGCCAAACTTAATATATGATGAAAATCCGTATACTGTAATAAATGATGGTCAAATATATTGGGTGCTAGATGCTTATACAATATCTGATAAATATCCATATTCAACATACACAGAAATTGAATATGATGGAGCAAAACGTAGTATAAATTATATAAGAAATTCAGTAAAAGTTATTATAAATGCATACAATGGAGAAATGACATTTTATATAACAGATAGAAATGACCCTGTAATAATGGCATATTATAAATTGTATCCAACAATATTTGCTGATTATGCAGGAAAAGAAATTCCAGAAGGAATAAAAGAACAATTAAAATATCCTAAATTTTTATATGAAATTCAGTCAGAAATGCTTATGGTATACCATAATGTAAAAGAAGATGTATTATATAGAAATAGTGACATTTGGGCGTTACCTAAATATGGAACTGCAACGTCAAAAACTAAAACAGCAACATTGAACCCATATTATGCCATGGTAAAAAATCCTAATAGCGATAAAGCAGAATTTGGTTTAGTGCAAATGTATACACAAGATACAAAATCAAATATTATTTCTTATCTTGTTGGAACATGCAATGGAACAGAATGTAAGCTAAAAATTTATAAATATCCAACAGATAGTAATATTTTAGGGCCAACTCAATTAGATAATCAAATAGAACAAGATGAGACTATTTCTGCAGAATTATCTGCAATAAATGTTACAGGAAGTAAGATTTCGAAAGATATGAAAATAATACCTATAAATAATACTGTTCTGTATGTAGAGACAATTTATCAAACAATGGCAAATGAACCAAATCAACCAACAACTTTGAAAAAGGTTATTGTTGCATCTGGAACCAAAGTTGCAATAGGAGATACTTTAAGTGAAGCTATTGCAAATTTATTATCACAATCAGCAGTAAGTATTGATGTAAATAATACTGAAGATATTGATGGGATGATACAGGCGATAATAGATGCTAACAAAAATTTAACTGAATCTAATGATAGAAATGACTGGGAAATGATGGGCTCAGATTTGAAAAAATTGCAAGAGTTAATTGAGTCTTTAGATAAGATGGTAAAAGAAGAAAATAAATAAATTTATGAATAACAGAGTGGTTGCAAAATCCCTCTGTTTTTTCATGGAAAACCCTTGTAAAAATAATATAATTAGTGTAAAATAAAGTCAAAATGTAAATAATAAAAAAGAAGCAGAAAGAAATGAGGTAAAACAAATGAGATTTGTAACAGATGAGGAAAGTAAAAAAAAATATAAAGAATTTTTAGAAAGCCATGAGAGGTGCAATTTTCAACAATCACCAGAATGGGCGAAAGTAAAATCGAACTGGACAAATGAAGTTGTATTAGCAGAAGATGAAAATGGAAAAATAATAGGAGCAGTAAGTGTATTAATAAGAAAAATACCAATTTTCGGAAATATAATGTATTCATCAAGAGGACCAACATGTGACATACATGATATAGCTGTAATGAAGCAATTAACAGATGGAATTAAAGAATTAGCAAAAAAATATAATGCAATAGTATATAAGGCTGAACCAGATATATTAAGCAGTGATGAAGAATATAGAAAAGTAGTAACAAATTTAGGGTATAAAATAAAAGATGATGCTAAAAACTTTAGAGAAGAAATTCAACCAAGATATGTATTTAGATTAGATATTAAAGACAAAACAGAAGATGAGATATTTGCAGGATTCCATTCAAAAACTAGATATAATGTGCGTTTAGCAACAAGAAAAGGTGTAGTTGTAAAAGAAGGAACAAGAGACGATTTAAAAGATTTTCATAGAATAATGGTAGAGACAGGTGCAAGAGATGGATTTATAATAAGACCATTATCATATTTTGAAAAAATGTATGATGAACTAGCACCAAATCATATGAAATTGTTGATGGCATATTATGAGGACAAGCCAATATCAGGAGTAATTCCAATTTTTTATGGAAATAAAACTTGGTACTTATATGGAGCAAGTAGTAATGAACATAGAAATTTAATGCCAAATTATTTATTACAATGGGAAATGATAAAAATGGCAATAGCAAGAAAAGATGATGTATACGACTTTAGAGGTGTTTCAGGTGTTGTTGACGAAAATCATCCTCAATATGGATTATATAGATTTAAAAAAGGTTTTGGAGCAACATTTACAGAATTTATAGGAGAGGTATATATTCCGTTTAAACCATTAATATATTCAATATATAAATTTTCAGAAAAAACATTTAGAAATCTTAGAGGACTAAAGACTAAGTTCAAAAAATAAAAGTCCAAACCAGATTTATAATTTGAGGAAGGATGAATTAATAATGAAAGCACTAGTAGTAGAAAAAGAAAATTTAAAACACAATCTAAATATTATAACAGAAATAATAAATAAGGACGAAAAGAAACCTAAATTAATTGCAGTAGTAAAAGGAAATGGATATGGTTTAGGATTAGTAGAATACACAAACTTTTTAATAGACAATGGTGTTGAATTTTTTGCTGTAGCTACAGTAGAAGAAGCGGTAAAATTAAGACAGGCTGGAATAAAACAAGATATTTTGATGATGTCTTCTACAGCAGTAAAAGAAGATGTAGAAATATTAATTAAATCTAACATAATATTAACAGTTGGTTCAAAAGAGGCAGGAGATGCAGTAGAAGAAATTGCACAAAATCTACAAATAAAAGCTAGGGTACATCTAAAAATAGATACAGGTTTTGGAAGATATGGTTTTATATATAGTCAAAAAGAAGAAATGGTAAGGGCAATAAAAACGTGGAAGAATATTAATATAGAAGGAGCATTTTCACATTTTTCAATAGCATTTTTTGGAGATGGAAAAGAATCTAGAGAACAGTATGAGAGATTTATGCAATGTATAAGAGAGTTAAAAAATAATGGAATAAAAGCAGAAATGTTACATATATGCAACTCATCAGCATTTTTGCGTTTCCCAGAAATGCATTTAAATGCAGTAAGAATTGGCTCTGCATTGCTTGGAAGATTATCAATACCAAATACTTGGGGATTTAAAAAAGTTGGATATTTAAAATCAAATGTGGCAGAAATAAAAACTATTCCAACTGGTTATAATATAGGATATTCAAATTCATATACAACTAAAAAAGAAACTAAAATTGCAATAGTGCCATGTGGTTATGCAGATGGATTTAATGTAATTGTTGATAGAGATATGTTCAGACCAATTGATAAATTAAGATATATTGTTAGAGATACCAAAAATGCATTCAAAAAACAAAAAATATATGTAACAATAAATGGAGAAAAATGCGAGGTTCTAGGAAGATTGGGAATGTTCCATGTAAGTGTTGATATTACAGGAAAAACTGTGAAAATAAATGATGAAGTACATTTTAATGTTAGTCCAATGTTTGTGGATAGCAGTTTAACTAGAGTGTATGAATAAAATGGATAGATTGAAAGGAATGAGAAAAAATAATGGAAGATAAAAGTAAAAAGACAAATATAAGCTTTCCTAAAAAGGTATGGTATTCAATAACAAAATTTGAACAATATCCAACAATGGCAACAGAGGGAATAAGTAGAGCTATAAGATATTTAATCATTTTAACAGCAATAGTAGCGGTGTTCTCTGTAGTAGGTTCAATTTTAAAAGTTAACAAGCAAATATGGAAAGTATCAGAATATATAGAGCAAAATGTGCCAGATTTTACTTTTGAAGATGGAAAAGTTTCGATGAATTTAGAAGAGCCTATTATCTTAACAGAAACAGGATATAATGCTATCGAAAAAGTAGTAATAGACCCAAATGCAGAAAATTCAGAAGATAAAGAAAAAGAAAAAAATGATGAAATAGTGCCAGGAATAACAATTTTCTTTTTTAAAGACCAAATTGTTTTAAATAATAAAATCGATGATGACAATATTCAAACACAGGAATATACATATAATGAATTTATAACAAATTATACAAAAGAAGAAATAACGAACTTTAATAAAAGCGAATTAATTGATTATATGAGAAGTAGTAGAATGAATAACTTTTACGAGAAATATTCTATAACAATTTTTACAGGATTATTTCTTACAGGAATAATATATGCATTTTTAGATACATTAAGAGTTGCTTTATTTGGATGGATAACAGCTGTAATAGCAAAAATAAAAATGAAATTTTCAGCAGTTTATACTATGTCCATATATGCCTTTACTTTTCCTATGCTTCTAGAAATAGTATATATTGTAATAAATTATTTTACAGATTTTACTATAAAATATTTCCAAGTTGCATATACAACAATTGCTTATATTTATCTTGCTGCAGCAATTTTTATCTTAAAAGATGACTTTATAAAAAAGATGCAAGAAGTGATGAAGATTAAGCAAGAGCAAAAGAATGTAAGAGAAGAAATAAGAAGACAAGAAGAGAAAAAAGAAGAGCCTAAGGAAGACAAGGAACAAAAGAAAAAAGAAGATAAAGAAGATGACGAAAGTGATGGTGATGAGCCACAAGGCTCAGAAGCTTAAATAAATTAAATTATACATGATAAAGAAAGAGGTTAAAAAATGGATAAAGACAAATCAAATAAAATGTTAAAAACTTTATTAAATATAATTATAACTATGTTAGTCTTAGTTATTGCAGTAATTGCAGCATATTTTCTATACAAAACTGTAAAAGAGAATAATTCAGAAGAAACTAAATTAGCATACACAGATTTAGTAAAAGAAATACAAGCAGGAAATGTAGAAAAAATAGAAATGACAACAGGTAGTCCAACATTAAAAGTAAAGATGAAAGATGTAGAAAAAAAGAAAACAACAATAATACCAAGTGTTCAAGTATTTTCTGAATTAGTTCAACAAAAAGTACTTGAAGAAAATAATATACAAGTAGAAACGAAAACTCCAAGTTTATTATCTCAAATACCATCATATGTATTTTCACTTTTACCAACAATCATAATGGTTGCATTATTTATAATGATATTTAAAATGCAAGGACTTGGAGACAAAGGTGAAGTATATGATGATACAGAAAGAAAAACAAAAATTACATTTGACGATATAGCTGGTTTAGATGAAGAAAAAGAAGAATTAAAAGAGATAGTAGAATTCTTGAAAAAGCCAAAGAAATTTACAGAAATGGGTGCAAAAATTCCTAAAGGTGTTTTATTATATGGAAAGCCAGGAACAGGTAAAACATTAATTGCAAAAGCAATTGCTGGAGAAGCGGATGTACCATTTATATCAATGAGTGGTTCAGAATTTATCGAAATGTTTGCAGGTTTAGGAGCTTCAAGAGTAAGAAAATTATTCGACAAAGCAAGAAAGTTAGCACCATGTATAGTGTTCATAGATGAAATTGATGCAATAGGCTCAAGGAGGTCAAGTAACGGTGGAGCAGAATCAGAAAATAACCAAACATTAAACCAATTGCTAGTAGAAATGGATGGATTTTCATCAGAAGAAACAATTATTGTTTTAGCTGCAACAAATAGACCAGAAATGCTAGACAAAGCCTTATTAAGACCTGGTAGATTTGATAGACAAGTAACAGTTCCTGCACCAGACTTAACAGGAAGAGAAGCAATATTAAAAATTCATGCTAAAGATAAAAAATTAGCAGAAGATGTATCATTATATGGTATTGCAGAAGATACAGCAGGATTTACAGGAGCAGAGCTTGCTAATATCTTAAACGAAGCTGCAATAATAGCAACTAAAAAGGAACATGAGGCAATAACAAATGCAGATTTAGATGAAGCAGTTAAGAAAGTGACTGTGGGACTAGAAAAAACAAGTAGAAAAATATCAGATAAAGATAAGAAATTAACAGCATATCATGAGGCAGGACATGCAATAGTAAGTCAATTCTTGCCAACACAAACAGCAGTAAAAGAAGTATCTATAATTCCTAGAGGAATGGCTGGAGGATATACAATGTATAAATCTGATGAAGATAAATATTATATATCAAAAACAGAAATGCAAGAAAAACTTATTGCATTATTAGGTGGAAGAGCAGCAGAAAAGCTAATATTGGATGATATCTCAACAGGTGCAAGCAATGACCTAGAAGTAGCTACACAAATAGCAAGAGATATGATAACAGTTTATGGAATGAGTGATGAAATAGGAACAATATCATTTAAAGGTAGTGACGGACAAATGGATTACCAAATGTTCGGAGAAGATATGCAAGATGCAATAGGAAAAGAAGTTAAAAGGTTGATTGATACAGCATATAGAGATGCTCAAGAGATATTAAAACAAAATGTTGAAACATTACATGCTATAGCTAAAGAACTAATTGCAAAAGAAAAAATAGATGAAAAAGAATTTAATAAATTCTTTATGTAAGTGGCACTGGAGGCTGGTTTGAGCCTTTATTGCACCGATGGGACCGGTTCTTATCGGTGCAAATGCACGGATAAGAACCGGTCCCATCGGTGCAACAGAAAGGGGAACTAGAGAAAAATGAGTGATTTTGCTGAATATATTTTAAATGAAGATGATTTAATATCAAAGATGGAAATAATATATTTTTTGGCACCAAAGTTGAAAATTAATTTTGATAAATCAGTAGTATTTAAAACTGAAATAGCAAGAATGTTTTTAAAATATTCAAAAATTAATGTGGACAATAATTTAGTTTTAACAGCATGTTTATTATGCAATTGTAAGAAGGTTGATGATTCACAAAAAATAGGTAAATTAAAAACCTATGCTAAAGAAGGAGCAGAATATTTAGCACAATTAGGGTTTGACGAGCGTTTTTGTAAAATTTGTGAAGGAGTAAATAGATATAGTGGTAATCCTAGAGAAAAAGAAAGCGATATATTAGAATTAGCTGACCAATTTGGAGGAATGTTAATTGACAGACCAGAGAGAATTGCTTTTAATTGTGATGAAGCTTTAGTTTTACTAGAACATAGAAATTTGAAGTCAGCATATAATAGATATTTAGAGAGTTTCAGGGACTTTGCAGAAGAAATGGACAGGACTGAAATAAAGGGAAATGTTAATACTACAATTTTTGCAAGATTACAAAAATTAATGAGAGAGTCTAAAGACGTACCAGAACTTGTCAAAAATATAGCAACAGATTATTCAATTTGTGTGGATGAAAAATTAAAAGAACTAGAAGAAATTGCAAAATCGGCAAAAGAGACAGCAAACAGAGCAATGTTTAGTAGTGAAACAGAAGAAAAGATTTTAAAACATGCAAAAATTAAAGAAGGATAAATAATAGGAGGAATTATAATGTACGAAGTATTTGCAGATTTGCATGTGCACATAGGCAGAAGTGAAACAGGCAAACCAATAAAAATAACTGCAGCAAGAAGCTTGAATTTTGCTAATATTGCAAAAGAATGTGCAGAAAGAAAAGGAATAAATATAGTAGGAATAATAGATTGTGCTTCACCATATGTAATTGAAGATATAGAAAATTTTCTAAAGACAGGAGATGCATATGAACTTAAAGATGGTGGAATAATTTATAAAGATAAAGTGTGTATATTATTAGGAAGTGAAGTAGAAACCTCTGAAAAAGGCAGAAACGGAAAAAGTGGAGCAGCACATAATGTATGCTTTTTCCCACATTTAAGTGATATTAAAGGATTTTCGAAAGAAATGAGCACACATATAAAAAATATTACACTAAGTACCCAAAGGTCAAATGTATCTGGATATGAATTAATAGATATAGTTGAAAGGTATAATGGAATATTAATTCCAGCACATATATTTACGCCATTTAAAAGCTATTATGGCAATTGCACAGATAGATTAAAAAACATATTTAAAGAAAAATATGATAAGATTTTTGCAGTTGAGTTGGGACTAAGTTCTGATACATTTTTAGCAGACATGATTTCAGAATTAGAAGATAAGACATTTGTTACAAATTCTGATGCTCATTCATTACCTAAAATTGCAAGAGAATATAACAAAATGTTAGTTAACGACATTAGTTTTAAAGAGGTAGTAAAAGCCTTGAAAAATGAGGAAGGCAGAAAGATTGTAGCCAATTATGGTCTAGACCCAAAACTTGGAAAATATCATAGAACTCACTGTGATAATTGCGATTGCACAATTGAAACAAAAGAGCCAGTTGAGGTTTGCCCTAAATGCGGAAGCGATAAAGTAACATTTGGAGTTTTTGATAGAATAGAATTAATAAAAGATAAAGAAACAACCCAAAGCCCAGAAAATAGACCACCATACATATACCAAATACCATTAAGCTTTATTCCTGGAGTTGGAGGAAAAACTATTGAAAAATTGTTAGACAATTTTGAAACTGAAATGAATATTCTACATAAATTATCAGAAGATGATATTGAAGCTATTGTTGGAGAGAAAATTGCTAAAAATATTGTAAATGCTAGAGAAGGTAATATGAAAGTTGAAGCAGGTGGTGGAGGTAACTATGGAAAAGTTACTGCATCTTAAAGAACATGATTAATTCATGTTCTTTTTTTGCGGACATGTGAATAGACATTAATAAATCTATTTAATAAGGAGAAAATTATGCGAAAGAAGAAGAACGAGATTTTTATTGCCATAAAAGAAGACATAGCAAATAATGCCAAGTCATATTTTATTGTATTAATAATATTTGCAGTTGGGGTATTTTTAGGAGTAATGTTTATTAACCAGATGCAAGACAAAGCGGATATAGAAAAGTACATAAATACATATGTGGATGAAACAAAGAGCCTAGAAAATGGAGATTATTTAGGAGAATTACAAAGAGATATATTAAGTAATATTGGTTTAGTTTTAGCATTGTGGTTTGCAGGAACAACAATAATAGGTATACCAATAGTGCTTGGAATAATACTTGTTAGAGGGTTTTGCTTAGGATACACAATTGCGTCATGTGTATTTGTACTAGGGCGAATGAAGGGGATAATATTTATTTTATTAACAATATTTTTGCAAAATATAATATTTATACCGGCATTAATGATATTAGGGGTAAGTAGTATAAAACTGTATAAATCAATAATTAAAGATAGAAGAAAAGAGAATATAAAAGTGTCAATAATAAAACACAGTATTGTTTCAATAGGAATTATGTTGGCACTGATTTTAAGTTCAATAATTAAGATTGAAATTTCGTATAGACTAATTGTAAATTTAATTAAATATTTTTAAAAATATAGATAAAAACACTTTACTTTTTATTAAAAATTTGATATAACATAATAGCAATCAGTTATGTAAATAATTGATTGAAGACAATAAAAAAAATATCATAGGTGGGGGAAAAAATGGAAGAACAATTAAATTTATTTTTTGGATTTTTAGAGAATGAAAAGAAAGTGTCCTTAAACACACTTCAATCATATAAAAGAGATTTAAAACAGTTTGAAAAGTATTTAGAAACAAGCGAGGAAGAATATCAAGACTTAACAAACGAAGGAATAAAAGACTATATAAGATACATGAAAGAAGAAGGAAAGAAGCCATCAACAATATCAAGAGGTTTAGCATCAATAAGGTCATTTTATCAATATGAGGCAAAAAATAAAATAGTTGAAAAAGACCCAACAGAGGGAATTCAATCACCTAAAATAGAAAAAAGAGTACCAAGTGTATTAACATCAAATGAAGTTGCGTTATTATTAGACCAACCTAAAAACGTTGATTTAAAAGGAACAAGAGACAAAGCAATGTTAGAATTTGCATATGCAACAGGAATGAGAGTAACAGAAATAATATCATTAAATGTAGAAGATATAAACTTAGAATCAGGATATGCAACATGTAAAAATGGAAAAAAAGAAAGAACAGTTCCAATTGGAGAAATGTCATTAAAAGCATTAAAAGATTATATGATAAATGCAAGACATACAATGATAAAAGATGAAAATGAGCAAGCATTATTTGTAAATGTAAACGGACAACGTCTAACAAGACAAGGATTTTGGAAAATAATAAAATATTACAAAGAACAAGCTCATATTGACAAAGATATAACACCACATGTGTTAAGACACTCATTTGCAACACATTTATTACAAAATGGAGCAGACCTAAAGTCAATTCAAACAATGCTTGGGCATTCAGATATATTATCAACTCAAATATATATGCAATTTCAAGATGAATCATTAAAAAACGTATATAGAAAAGCTCATCCAAGAGCATAATATAAAAAATGCACCGATGGGACCGGTTCTCTGCGGTGCATTTTTATTTTTTGCACGGATAAGAACCGGTCCCATCGGTGCAGTAGGAGAAGAAAATGAAAAAGAAAAAAGTATTATTTATATCAAGTACAGGCGGACATTTTAATGAATTGCAACAATTAAAACCATTATTTGAAAAATATGATTATCATATAATAACTGAAAAAGATAACGCAACTAAAGGGGCAAAAGAAAAATATGGAGATAAAATTTCATATTTACCATATGGAACAAGAAAAAAGTTATTTAGATATATTTTTGTGTATTTTTATTTATGTTTAAAAACAATATATTTATATTTTAAAATAAGGCCAAGATATATAGTGACGACAGGAACTCATACTGCTGGACCTATGTGTTATTTAGGAAAGTTATTTGGAAGTAAAATAATATATATTGAAACTTTTGCTAATAGAAATAGAAAGACCGCCACAGGCAGGTTAATATATCCAATAGCGGATTTGTTTATTGTTCAATGGGAAGAAATGCTTAAAATATATCCTAAAGCTGTATATGGAGGTGCGATATACTAATGATATTAGTTATGTTAGGAACACAAAATAATAGTTTTCATAGATTGCTAGAAGAAATTGATAAATTAATATCTAGCGGAAGAATTACAGAAGAAGTAGTAGTACAAGCAGGGTATACTAAATATCAATCTCAAAACAAAAACATGAAAATCATTGATTTTGTATCAAATGATAGATTGGAAAAAATGGAACAACAAGCTAATTGCATAATTACTCATGGAGGAGTTGGTTCAATAATTGGTTCGATAGAAAAAGGAAAAAAAGTTATAGCTGTACCAAGATTGAAACAGTATGGGGAACATGTAAATGACCATCAACTAGATATTGTTGAATCATTTGATTCATTAGGGTATATTATAGGAATTACAGATGTCTCTCAATTAGAAAATGCATTGCAAAGAGTTGATACATTTGAACCTAAGAAATATATTCCTAATACAGGTAAAATAATAAGTATTATACAAGATTTTATAGATAATAATTAATAGTATAGTGAGTTTTATACTTGCTATGCTATTTTATTTTGGAATTTATATAAAAATGTTACTGGATAATTTTAATAGGAAATAGTTGAAATATAAGCTTTTCATTACATGTCTCGGCTTATTACGAAATTTAAGAATTTCTAAAATTTCTTCATGCACATTCGCCATTTAATTCAAAGCTTATATTTCAACTATTTCTCTATATTAAAATAAAACATTAATTAGTAACACTAAAAATTGTAAAAAGGTCTTGCCAAATGTAGTAAGATATGTTATATTAGATGTGTACTGAATTTATAGTACGAAAAGCAACTTAGGAATGGCAAAATAAATTTTAAATTCTTGATTTTTTTCAAAAGTTTTATTCAAAGAAAAGAAATCAATAGTAAAACATTACAGAGTGGAGAGTGATGCCTATGCCCCTTTATTAAGTGTGCCTTTTATTTTACATGAGAAAAAGTAGCGAAAAGGATTGCTAAAATAACACAAAAACTATATAATGAAAGGAGCGGAAGGATGAGTTTTAAAGTAGAAATAAATCCAGAACTAAAGATGAAAAGTGATATAATGTTTAAAGCCTTTTATGGTAGGAAAGAGAACGAGGAATTTTTGCAAGATTTCTTGGAGGCTGTTTTAGGAGAAAAGTTAAAAATAAAGAAAGTGATGCATGATGTAAGACTAGAACAGTTGGCAAGAAAGCAGAAATTTGTGATATTAGATTTAGGAGTAGAACTAGAAAATGGAGGCTTCATAAACGTAGAAATCCAACTAAAAAACAATAAAAACATAGAGAAAAGAACGACATATTATGCTAGTAAAAAAGTAACAGAACAATTAGGTTCAGGAGAAGATTATAGACAATTGAAGCCAATAATTATAATAGCAATATTAGATTATTCATTTACAGAATTACCTGAATATGTTACGGAGACTGTAAGGGTTGCGAAAGAACATAGAGAATATGAAATAAATAATGATGTAAAATATTATTATATAGAATTGGAAAAGTTTAGAAAACAAAATCCAGATATGACAAAACAAATAAATCATTGGCTTTTATTTCTGGACATGGAGAGAAGGGAGTTGCTGGAAATGGCATGTGAGAAGAATGAAAAGGTTAGAAGGGCAGTTGAGAATTATGAGGTTTTAACTGGAGATGAAGAGGTTAAAAGATTGGCGGAAATTAGGCTGATGGCTAAACTGGAAGAGAAGTCTGCGCTGGATTGTGCTAGAGAAGAGGGCGAAGAACGTGGTAAGGAACAAAAACAGAAAGAAATAGCCCAAAAGATGAAAGAACAAAAAATGCCAATAAAGCAAATTGCCGAGATAACCGGATTAAGTGAAAAAGAGATAGAGAAAATATGAGGAAAATAGTATTGAATAGTGAGTTCCTAGTAAAGTTTACAATATAGAAAGTGCAAAAAGCTCCAGAAAAAAATATCGAAAAATACTTGAAAAAAATATACTGCTATGGTTAAATGTATATAAGTTGCTTGAAACAAAATAAGAAGCAAAGTAAAAGAGGAAAACAAATGAAACAATTAAGAAATCTTGAAAGTCTTGAGGCTGTATATATATATATATATATATATCGGTATTTTATAAACTAAATAAAAAGAAAATAAAACATAAGGCTATTTTGCAATATGTTAATTTAGTGTACTTATCGTGCACGAGTTAACTATTGAAAATAGTCTTTTTGTGCGTTTGAAAAGATAATCGAGATTAAAAATGGGAGAGTGAATGATGAAAGAAAATAAGTCAAAAATTAGAAAAGCTAGAGAACCAACATAGATATGAAAGAAGTTCATGAATTTTAGAAGAAAATTATTAGACAAAAATAAAGAGATATGATTAAATATGAGAAGAAAAGGAGAAAAAGTTATGAGAGGAAGAGAAGCAAGAGTTGTAGGAGGAGTAGTGTTATTAGCAGTAATATTAGTGGCAATAGCATATGCGGCAATAACAAATGTAACATTAAATATAAATGGTACATCAAAATCACAAGCAAATCAAACAAATTTTGTAGTGCAATTTGTAGGAGAGCCAACCACAGGAGGAAAAGGAACAACAACAGCGACAATAAATACAAGTAAAAGAACAGAAGGAACGGTAGATGTAGAGGGATTGTCAGCCAAAGGAGATACAGCCACAGCAACATTTACAGTGCAAAATTCAAGTCAAGATTTATCAGCAGATTTAACAGCAAAAGCAACAAGTTCAAATGAAGATTATTTTGAAGTAAGATGTAAAATAGATGCCACAACATTAAAAGCAGGAGCAACAACAGAATTAACAGTAACAGTGGAGTTGTTGAAAACACCAATAGATGAAACAAAAGAGGATTTAAGCACAAATATAGGAGTAAGCATAACAGCAGAGCCAAAACAACCAGGAGAAGAGGCAAATGCAGGTTCGACAACAGTATCAAGTAAAAAGCCAATAACTAACCCATATTTGCCAGAAGGATTTACAAAAGTGGATGGAACAACATTAGATAATGGATTAACAATACAAGATAGTACAGGAAATCAATATGTATGGGTAGAAGTGCCTAAAACAAAAGAGGTTTATCCAACAGCAGGATTAGCGATAAAAGATTTTACAAATGATGAATATACAGCAATAGAAACAGATTTACATACATATACAAGTGAGTATAGAAATAGTACAAGTGCTGAAGACGAATATTATGCAGATATAAATACAGGGTTAACAAGTGATGAGTATTATAAATTAAAAGAAAAGATGTTAAAGAGTGTATATCAAAATGGAGGATTTTATGTTGGAAAATATGAAACGGGAATAGAAGATGCACCAAAAACATCAGGTTCATCATCAACAGCACCAACAGAAACACCAGTAATAAAACAGAATGCATATCCGTACAATTATGTAACATGTAGTCAAGCACAAACATTAGCAAGCAGTATGGAAAGTGGAAATTATAACACTAGTTTAATGTTTGGAGTACAATGGGATTTAGTATTAAAATATTTAGAGACAAAAGGAACAGCGCAAGCAGATTTAAAAACGAATAGTACAAGTTGGGGAAATTACTATAATAATTTATGGAATATAACAAAGGCAGATTCGAAATATTATACAAATTCCCAATGGACGAACGGAGCGTATGGAGCAAAAGGTTCAGATGAAAGTATATTATTATCAACAGGAGCAAGTGATACATTTAGTAAACAGGGAATATATGATTTGGCCGGAAATGTAAATGAATGGACTTTGGAATACAGTTCCGACAAAATGAGAGCTTCTAATATTAGAGGAGGAGACTATAGCTCCGATGGAAAAGATTTTACACCTTCACACCGCTATCAAAGCGGTGTAGCTAGCGATTGGAATATGGCAATATCTTTTTTCAAAGACATAGGTTTCCGTGTAGCACTATATTAAAAATTTACACAAAATTTACAAAAAGCAAAAAAGAAAGAAATAACAAGAAAAATGATAGAAAAGCAGAAAAAAACAAATTTTTCTGCTTAATTTTTTGTCAATAAGTATTGCAAAAAAAAAGTATTATTGATATGATAATGGAAAATGAAAAAATATATATTTTTATGTAATAAGAAATGGACAAAAAAGTGAAAAAACTTATTATATAAAAGATACAATCAATAAAAAAGAAAAGGAAAAAAGAAAAATGATAGAGTTTAAAAACGTAAGCAAAAGATATAGTACAGGTACAGAAGCCGTAAAAAATGCAAGTTTTAAAATAGAAAAAGGAGAATTTGCATTTCTAGTAGGAACATCAGGAAGTGGAAAATCAACATTAATAAAATTAATATTAAAAGAAGAAGAACCAACATCTGGAAACATCATAATAAACGGGAAAGACACAACATTTTTAAAGAAAAGTAAAGTTCCATATTTACGTAGAAGTATGGGAGTTGTATTTCAAGACTTCAGATTATTACCAGACAAAACAGTATATGAAAACGTAGCATTTGCGATGTATATAGTAAAAGCTACTCCAAGACATATCCGCAGACAAGTGCCAATGGTTTTATCATTAGTAGGGTTAAGTGGAAAGGCAAAAATGTATCCAAACGAATTATCTGGAGGAGAGCAACAAAGAGTTGCGCTAGCAAGAGCGTTGGTAAATAACCCATCAATGTTAATAGCAGACGAACCAACTGGAAACTTAGACCCAGATACAGCATGGGACATAATGAACTTGTTAAACGAAATAAACATGAGAGGAACAACTGTAGTTGTAGCAACACACGCCAAAGATATAGTAGACCAAATGAAGAAAAGAGTTATACACATAAACAAAGGCGTAATAGTAAAAGATGATAAAAAAGGTGGGTATGATTGTGAGATTTAATGTAATAAATTATTTGATAGGAGAAGGAATTAGAAATCTATTTAAAAATAAAAAATCAACAATGTCATCATTAATGATAATGTGTGCAACAATGCTTATATTTGGATTGTTTTTTGTAATAGGAGAAAATTTAAATGCATTTGTAGAAAATGTAGCAGAAGCTCAAGAAATTAGAGTAATAATAGACAATGATGCAACAGATAGCGAAATTGAAGAGGTTGGAAACGAAATACTTGGAATAGAAGGAGTAAAAAGTGCAGAATTTGTATCAAAAGATGAAGCATTAGATTATATGAAAGATATGCTAGGTGATGAAGTTCTTGAAGGATATTCAGAAAGAAATATATTATCTGCTGCTTACAATGTAACATTAACAGATTTAAAGTTGAATAATGAAGTACAAGATAGTATTAATCAACTTCCACATGTAAAGAAAATTGTATCAAGTAATCAAGTAATAGCACAAATAATAAGTTTAGCAAAGGGTGTAAGAATTGTTACTGCTGGTATTTTGGCATTATTAATAATAATTTCGGTATCAATAATAACAAATACCATAAAATTAGCAGTACATTCAAGAAGAAAAGAAATTTCAATAATGAAATATGTTGGAGCTACAAATAGTTTCATTAGATGGCCATTTTTAGTAGAAGGTATAATAATCGGAATTGTTGCAGGACTATTATCAGTAGCTTTAATTGGTGGGGTATATACAGGAATTGCACATAAATTAGCAGATACATCATTCTTACAAATGGCAAATTGGTCATTGTTGAATTTTTCAGATATGTTCAATTTAATATTGATAGTATATTTAGGGTTAGGAATTGGTATTGGTATACTTGGAAGTAGTATTTCAATGAGAAAATACTTAGAAGTTTAATTAAATAGAAAGGGTGAAGGGTAGAAAATGCGTAGGCTTATAACAATAATTTTAATATTAGTAATAACTTGTAGCCTATGTATTTGCGTACACGCACAAGACCTTACGGAATTGCAAGAACAGTCAAATCAATTAACACAGGCTTTGGATGAGTCAAACAATAGATTACAAGCAGTTCAAGAGCAATTATCTACAAATATGCAAGAATTGCAAGACTTAGACAATCAGATTGCACAGTCACAAGAAGAATTAAATACTATAAATACAGATATAAATGATTTGATGAATCAGATAAAAGAGAATGAAGAAAAGCTTTCTAAAACACAAGCTGAATTTGATAAAATTCAAGGTTTATTAGATGCAAGAATTATAAAAATGTATGAAACACCTAAATTCGAATTTTTACAAGTAATATTAGCATCAAAAAATGTAACAGAAATGTTGTCAACATATTATGCAATGAAAGAACTTGCAGAATATGATAAGCAACTATTAGATATGGTAAAAAAACAAAAAGAAGATATAGAAACAACAAAGAAAATACTTGCTGAGAAAAAGAAGCAAGTAGTAACAAATAAACAATCACAGCAGAAAAAAGCTCAAGTGCTAGCAAATACAAAGAAGATGAGACAATATTATATAAGTAAGCTATCAACAGAGGAACAAGAGCTACAAGCTAAAATAGATGAGTACAATGGACAAGTAACTGCGATAGAAGCTGAAATAAAATTAATGGCTTTAAATAGTATTAGTGCAGACTATATTGGTGGTGCAATGACTTGGCCAATACCGGGTTATACCACAATAACTTCAGAATATGGAATGAGAGTTCATCCTATAACAGGAGCATATAAATTACATACTGGAACAGATATAGGAGCACCAATGGGGGCAGATTTTGTTTCTGCAGCTAAAGGTGTTGTAGTAAAAGCCACATATAATGCAGCATATGGTAATATGGTAATAATCGACCATGGTGGTGGAGTTCAAACACTATATGCTCATGGAAGTGAAATTCTGGTACAGGTTGGACAAGAGGTTGAAGCTGGAACACCGGTTCTAAAGGTTGGGTCAACTGGCTATTCAACTGGACCGCATGCTCATTTCGAAATCAGAATTAATGGACAAACAGTTAATCCTTTGGAATATTTATTAAAACAAGATGAGTTACAGAAAATTACTCAAAATAATCAGAATAAACAAGAAGAAACAAATGTTGAAGAATAAAATATAATATAGAGAGGAAGAATTATTATGAAAAGAACATTAGCTAAAATGGTAGGAATTACAATATCGATAATCTTAATTTTACAAAGTTCACAAGTATTTGCAGTAACTCAAAAAGAGTTGCAACAAAAACAACAGAAAGCTGAACAACAAACTGCAGAAAATGAAAATAAAATAGATGAAGCCAGAGAAAAAAAAGAGGAGATTGCAAACGAAAAATCAGAAACAATGAAAACTGTTGAGGGATTAATATCTAAAATATCAGATGCAGAAACAGAGGTAGATGATTTACAAGATAAAGTTCAAAGTTTACAAACACAAATATCAAGTAAAGAAAAAGACATACAACAAATGGAAGAAGAATATACTAAACAAGAAGAACTACTTGATGCAAGAATTGTGGCAATGTACGAAAGAAGCCAAACATCATTTTTGGAGGTTATGTTAAATGCTTCTAGCATGACAGATGCGTTAGCTAAATACTATGCGGCATCAGAATTGCTAGAATCTGATAAAGAGCTAATCCAACAAACAAAAGACCAAAAAGCCAAAATTGAAGCTGAAAAAATAGAGTTAGAATCTAATAAAAAAGATTTAGATTCTTCATTAGCTGAGCAAAAGGCTAAGGTTAATGAATTGCAATCATTAAAGAGCGAGAAACAAAGCTATGCAAACAAATTAACTGAAGATGAAAAAGCTGTGCAAAAAGAAATTGAAGAATTAGAAGCTGACAATAAAAAAATAGAAAAAGAAGTAAAAGCCGCAGAAATAAAATATCAAAAGCAATTGGAAGAACTTGCAAGACAACAAAATCAGAAAAATAATAATTCAAATTCTGGTTCAAATTCTAACTCAAATAACTCATCATCTGGCTCTGGATATTTTATAAGACCTATATCAGGTGGTTCAATATCTGCAAATGGATATTATTCAAGTGGAAAATTCCATGGAGCTATAGATTATGCTGTATCAATAGGTACACCAGTTATGGCAGCGGCTGATGGTGTTGTAATGTCAACAGCTGATTTAACTTCAAGTTATGGAACTCATGTTGTAATAAGACATGCAAATGGAACGCAAACATATTATGGACATGGAACAAGAGGCTCTATATGTGTAAAGCCTGGGCAAACTGTAAAAAAGGGTGAAAAGATTATGCTTAGTGGAAGTACAGGAAATTCATCTGGTCCACATTTACATTTTGAAGTAAGAGTATCACCATATAGCTATAAGTATAGTGCGACAGCTTATGGTCAAGATTCAAGAGTAGACCCTAATAGATATATGTAAAATTAATTAGAAAGGCAATTTAGAACATGGAAGAGGAAAAATATTTAAAAAGACAAAGATTTTATAAAACAGTAATGTTAGTTATATTAACAGCTTTTTTAACATTTATATTTACAACAATATATATAACTAATAAGTACAATTTAGGTGATGGAAACCAAACAATTTCTTCATTGTTTGGTGGTTCATCATCAAGTGATGACAAGCTAACAAAATCCTTAAAAAATATTAAAAGCTTGCTAAAAAAATATTATTTAAATGATATTGATGAAGATAAAGCAATTGATGGTGCGATAGAAGGATATGTGGCAGCTTTAGGTGATAAGTATACTGAATATATTCCTAAGGATGAGATGCAAGAGTATACACAAAATTTGATGGGAAATTATGTGGGAATTGGAATATACATGGCTCAAAATACTGAGGATAATACAATAGTTGTTGTATCACCTATTAAATATAGTCCTGCTGAAGAGGCAGGAATACTTCCTGGAGATATAATAAAAAAAATAGATGGAGTTGAATACAACGGTGACAATATGGATGCGGCAGCAAACAGCATTAAAGGTGTAGAAGGCTCTACTGTAAAATTGGAAATTCAGAGAGGTCAAGAAATAAAAACATTTGAAATAACAAGAAGGAAAATAACAACAAACCCAGTTCTTGCAGAAAAATTAGAAAATAACATAGGATATTTAGAGGTATCAAGCTTTGATGAAAATACGGCAGATAATTTTAAAACTAAATACGAAGAATTGAAATCACAAGGAATAACATCATTAATTATAGATTTAAGAAATAATGGTGGTGGATTAGTAGAAGAAGCTTTAAAAATTGCTGATTATATTGTTCCAAAAGACAAAGAATTGCTAGTAACAGTTGACAAAGATGGAAAAGAAAAAGTCGAAAAATCTAAAGAAGATGTTTTGATAGATATGCCAATTGTAGTTCTTGTAAATAAAAATTCTGCAAGTTCAACAGAAATTTTAGCAGGAGCATTAAAAGATTTGAAAGAAGCAACAATTGTTGGTACTACAACATATGGAAAAGGTGTAATTCAACAATTATTATCACTTAGAGATGGTTCTGGCTTAAAAGTTACTGTAGAAGAATATTATACACCAAATAGAACTAAAATTAATGGTGTTGGAATAGAGCCTGACGAAAAAGTAGAATTGCCAGATAGTGTAGAAAATCCATTAGTAGTAGAAAGAAAAGATGATACACAATTGCAAAAGGCAATTGAATTATTAAATAAATAAGAAAATGAACCTTGAGAAAGGAAAGAATAGATATGAAAATGAATTTGGCAAATAAATTAACAATATTTAGAATAATATTAGTACCAATTATGGCAATAATACCATATCTAAATTTGCAGGGAGATTTTATGGGATTGCCTCTAACTTATTTTTGGA
The DNA here is from genome assembly GCA_934167685.1 of uncultured Clostridia bacterium. GTDB lineage: Bacteria > Bacillota > Clostridia > TANB77 > CAG-508 > CAG-269. The sequence continues at coordinate 85,434 of CAKPLQ010000001.1, forward strand.
TGTTGCTAATATTTATAGTTGCATCAATAACAGATAAATTAGATGGATATATAGCTCGTTCAAGAAATCAAGTTACTACTTTTGGAAAATTTTTAGACCCATTAGCTGACAAGATATTAGTTTTAGCTGCAATGGTATTATTAGTTGAATTAAGAAAAATTCCAGCGTGGATACCAATTATAGTATTAGCAAGAGAATTCTTAGTTTCTGGATATAGATTAATTGCAGTTGAAAAAGGAGGAAAGGTTATTGCTGCTTCAATTTGGGGCAAATTAAAAACTGTAACACAAATGTTAGCAATTATATTAATTATGTTTGATAAAAATAATTTTTGGGATTGTTTTAGAGGTGGACTAACAGGTATTGATTTTGCAATAAATCTTGTTGCTACAATATTATTGCTAGTTTCAGTATTTGCAACAATTTTTTCTGGTGCAGATTATATGAAAAATGGAAAAGATTTACTAAAAGATTAAAACAAAATTTGGTAAAAAACTTGACAAAAAATAAAAAATGCAGTATCATACTAACTGTTGAATATAAAGGCGACTAACCAAGTCGCTCTTTATCATATATACCACACAAAAACAATGGTTCAACCGGAGTTTGCTTAGAAAGGAATGTGATTAACATGGAAGAAAAAGAAGTTATATTAACACAAGAAGGATATGACAAACTTGAACAAGAATTAGAAAGATTAAGAACAGAAACAAGAACAGAAATAGCTGAGAGAATAAAAGTAGCATTAGGATTTGGAGATTTATCAGAAAATTCAGAATATGATGAAGCAAAAAATGCTCAAGCAGAAAATGAAGCAAAAATAGCAGAATTAGAAAATAAAATAAGATATGCCAAAATTATAGATGAAAGTGAAATAGATACAAAAACAGTTCAAATAGGAAACACAGTTACATTATATGATGTTGAATTTGATGAAGAAGTAGAGTATACAATAGTAGGTTCAACAGAAGTAAATTTGGCTGAAAACAAAATATCAAACGAATCTCCAATAGGAAAAGCACTTTTAGGAGCTAAAAAAGGAGCAACAGTAGAAGTTCAAGCACCTGCAGGTGTTATAAAATATGAAATTAGAAAAATAAAAAAATAAAATGAAAAATGTCAAAAATTTGTTTGACATTTCTTTTTTTGTATGATATTATTATGGCATAGAAAAAAGGAGAAGTGATGTAAATGGGAACTAGAGCCGAAACTACAAGAAAGGAAAAAGCAATATTAAAATTTATTGAAGAACAAGTTGTAGAAAATGGATATCCACCATCAGTAAGAGAAATAGGAAAAGCAATTGGACTGAGCTCAACTGCAACAGTACATGCATATCTATCAAAATTAGAAAAACAAGGTTTTATTAAAAAAGAAGACAAAAAAGGAAGAACATTAAAAGTAATAAAAGGAACTGATGGACAACCATTAAAAAGAGAAAATAAAAATTTCTATGCTCAAAGAGAGATGGTAGATGTACCAGTAATAGGAAAAATAACAGCAGGCCAACCAATATTAGCAGTAGAAAATGTAACAGATACATTTCCTATACCAATAGACTTTGTTGGAAATAGTGAAAGTTTCATGCTAACTGTAAGAGGAGAAAGCATGATAGAAGCAGGAATTTTAGATGGAGATTACATATTAGTAAAAAAACAAAGTAATGCTAGTAATGGAGAGATAGTTGTAGCTTTAATAGAAGATGAAGCAACAGTAAAAACATTTTATAAAGAAAATGGACATATCCGTTTACAACCAGAAAATCATACAATGGACCCAATAATAGTGCCAGACTGCAAAATATTGGGAAAAGTTGCAGGAGTATTTAGAAAAATGTAGCTCAATAATTTTTGACAAAATAGCAAGAATAATCTTGCTATTTTCTGTCTAATATAATATAATAAAACAAAAAATAAGGAGAGAAACAAATGAAAGCACTAAATAATAAAAATGGAAAAATAGTAAAAAGAATGCTAATATTATTAGCGGTATTATTTGTAATCGTATTTATATTAATTAAGGCAGAAGACTTTATAAAAGAGCAAGCAAATGATAAAATAAGTTTAGTAATAAACAATACAAATGTTACAGAAAGACTAAAAAATGAATTAAAGATAGATGATGGAATTATATATGTGTCAATGGATGACATAAAAAATTTCTTTGACAAATATATATACATAGAAGATGAAACAAATGAAGTAATAACAACCTATGATGACAAAATTGCAAGTATAGGGTTTGAATCAAACAAACTAACATTAAATGGGTCAACCAAGAAAACCAGTGCACATGCAATAAAAGATAATGAAACTACTTATTTACCAATTAGTGAAATGAAAGATGTTTATGATATAGAAATAGATAATATAGCAGAAACAAAAGTAATTACAATAGACTCAGTCGATAGAGAGCAAGTAAAAGCACAAACCAAAGCTAATATATCTGTAAAATCTAAAAAAGAAGGATTTTCTAGAACTGTAGACAAAGTAGAAAAAGGTGAAAGTGTAATAGTAGTAAAAAATAATAATGAAATATCTGAAAAAGGATGGACCAAAATAAGAACACAAAAAGGAAAAGTAGGATATGTAAAAACAAGTAAGCTAGAAGACATAGAAACAACAAGAGAAGCAAAAGAAAAAACAAAGCAAATTGATGGAAAAGTTGATATGTTTTGGGACTATTATTCACAATATGTAAAAGCTCCAGATAGAACAGGCCAAGTAATAGAAGGAGTAAATGTAGTATCACCATCATTCTTTTATTTAGAAAAAGAAACAGGAGCATTAAAAGACAATGTAGGAGATGCTGGAATTGCATATATAAATTGGGCACATTCAAATGGATACAAAGTATGGGCAATGCTATCAAATGCAGAAGCAGGAATAAAAGTATCATCAACAATATTAAACAGTTATACAAAAAGACAACAATTAATACAAAGTATTGTCGAAAAATGTGCACAATATGATATAGATGGAATAAATGTTGATTTTGAAAATATGTATGAAGCAGACAAAGATAAATATTCAAGATTTATTATTGAATTAACACCACGTATGGAAGAGATGGGAATAGTAACATCAGTAGATGTTACAGCACCAGATGGAGACCCAAATTGGTCATTATGTTTTAACAGGAATGTATTAGGAGATGTAGCTGATTATTTAATATTTATGGGCTATGACCAATATGGCGCATCAAGTAGCAAACCTGGTACAACAGCAGGTCTTAATTGGGTAGAAACAAGTTTAAAGAAAATTATTGATTATGACGAAGTAGATACAGATAAAATTATTTTAGGAATGCCATTATATACAAGGCAATGGACAATTGCTCAAGATGGAACAATCAAAGATAGAAGTACGGTTTCAATGATGAATATAAAAATTCCAAATAATGTTGAAAAACAATGGGATGATACATTAAAACAATATTATATAGAATATGCATCTGGCAAAAACACAATTAAGATGTGGATTGAAGATGGTACATCTATAAAAGAAAAAGTTTCTTTAGTTACTAAATACAATTTAGGTGGAGCATCTTGTTGGAAAAAGGATATGGAAACTTCTAATATTTGGTCTATAATAAAAACAGAACTTGCTAATTCAGAAAAATAAACTAAAATCTGTTAATAGGAATGAGGAAGAGATGATAAACTTATTATTATGTGGAAACGAGAAGGTATTTGACGGAGCTTTAACAGAGCTAATATCAATAACAAATCGAACAAAAGAAGAAATAAGATGTTATATATTCACAGCAAAATTAACAAGAATAAAGCCAGAATATACAGCAATAAGTGAAGAACAAGTAGAATTTTTAGACAGAGTAGTTAAACAGAAAAATTCAAAAAACGAAGTAAAAAGAATAGATGTAACAGCAGTATATGAAGAGCAATTTAAAAATTGTGCGAATGAAGGTGCATATTGCACACCATATACGTTGTTACGACTATTAGCAGATTTAATACCTGAAATGCCAGAAAAATTGCTATATTTAGATATAGATATGATGGCAGGAGGGGATATTTCTGAATTATATAGCATAGATATTACAAACTATGAATATGCAGCAGTAAAAGAAAAATATGGATGCTGGCTAATAAGACCAGACTATATAAATGCAGGAATGTTATTATTAAATATGAAAAAAATAAAAGAAACAGGACTTTTAGAAAAAGCTAGAGAAAGAATAAAAAACAGAAAAATGTTATTTGCAGACCAAGATGCAATATTTTGGTCAACAACTAAAAAGAAAATCATATCAAGAATATATAATGAACAATCAAAATTTAATAAAAAAGACACTATAATCTGTCATTTCTGTAAAAGATTAATGTTTTTGCCATATCCACATACAGAAAACTTTAAACAATGGAATATAGAGGAAGTGCATAAAGTTTTAAAGTGTTATTATTTTGACAAAGATTTAGAAGAATATTTAAAATTAAAAGAAGAATACAATACAAGAATGAAAGAGGAAGTTTAAATGGAAAAGTATCAAGAAATAATACCAATATTCTTTGCAGTTGATGACAAATATGTACCATTTTTAGCAGTTACATTACAATCATTGGTAAACAATGCATCATCAGAATATTATTATGTAATAAAAATATTATACACTAATATGAGCGAAGAAAGTAAAGAAAAAATCAATAAATATACAAGAGAAAATGTAAACATAGAATATGTAGATTTAAATTATTATATAGAAAAAATAAAAGGGAAATTATATACAAGAGATTATTTCTCAATGACAACATATTTTAGATTATTTATATCAAATCTATATCCACAGTATAATAAAGCAATATATTTAGATTGTGATATAGTTTTATTAAAAGATATAGCAGAATTATATAATATTGACATCGGAGATAATCTATTAGGAGCAGTGCCTGATGATATAATTCAAAAAAATGAAGTATTTCAAGAATATGTAGAAAAGGTAGTAGGGGTAGCAAGTTACAAAACATATTTCAATGCAGGAATGTTAGTTATGAACTTGGATGAACTTAGAAAATTTCAATTTCAAGAAAAATTCTTATATTTGTTAGAAAATATAAAATTTTCAGTAGTTCAAGACCAAGATTATCTAAATAGAATCTGTAAAGGTAGAGTTAAACTTATAGAGACAGCATGGAACCTAATGCCTACAGCAAGTGATGATATGAAAGAAGAAGACATCAAATTGATACATTATAATTATCAATATAAACCATGGCACTATGATGATATAAGATTTGGAAAATATTTTTGGGAACTAGCAAAACAAACAGAATATTATGAAGTAATTAATAAAATTAAAGAAGAATTTACAGATGAAATGAAGTATCAAGATAGAGAAGCAGATATTGCATTAAGAGAACTTGCACAAAAAGAATCAGATTGCGTTGGAGATGACAGAATGTATAGAAATGTGCAGGTGACAGAAAAATCACAAGAAAGAATAGAAATATTGGAAAAAATAAAACAACTTGAAAAAGAAGGTAAATTTGATGTTGATGCAGAAAATGATCCGCCATCAATAGAACTAACACCAGAAAATGTAGACTATTTAAAAACTAAAAGAACAAATAAATGGAAAAATAAATTTGCTAACAAATTAGGTGAAAGATTTTTAGATGCAATAATAAAAGATAACAAGCTAATAATCAAAGATGTAGAAGGTCTTGAATATTTAAGTGAAATGAAAAATGGAGCATTAATTACATGTAATCATTTTAATCCATTTGACTCATTTACAATTGAAGAAATATTTTCACTATCTGGCCAAAGAAAAAAGAAAAAATTATATAAAGTCATAAGAGAAGGAAATTATACAAATTTTCCAGGATTTTATGGATTTTTATTCAGAAATGCAGATACATTACCATTAAGTTCAAATACAAGAACAATGATAAAATTTATGAAAGCAGCTGATACAATCTTAAAAAGAGGAGATTTTATATTAATTTATCCAGAGCAAAGCTTGTGGTGGAATTACGAAAAACCAAAGCCACTAAAAAATGGTGCATATAAAATAGCTACAAGAAGCAACGTACCAGTAATACCAATATTTATAACAATGAAAGATAGCAATATTGTTGGAGAAGATGGATTCCCTATAAAAGAATATTATGTGCATATAGAAAAGCCAATTTACCCAGATGTAACATTATCAGAAAAAGAAAATGTAGACGAAATGAAAAACAAAAATTTCGAAGTTTGGAAAAATATATATGAAGAATTTTATGGAATACCATTAGAATATACTACAATAAAAGAGGAAGTTAATGAAGAAATCTAAACAAATTTATTATTATAAAGATGAATTAAATGATGAATTTTCAGGAGCAGAAATCACACCAAGGATTATAGATGAGAACTATAAATACATCCACAAAAATCCTTTGTGGGATTTTTGTTCTTTTTTATTACAAAATGTGATAAGTATGCCAATAAAACTTATTTATGGAAAATTTAAGCTAAAAATAAAATATATAGGAAAAGAAAAATTAAAGCCATATAAAAAAGATGCTTATTTTGTATATGTAAATCATACACAAGTATTTGCAGATGTTTTTATTCCAAGTTTGCCAATGTATCCTAAAAGAAACCATTTTATTGTAAATCCAGAGAATGTTTCGATGAAGTTTTTAGGAAATTCTATTCAATTACTTGGGGCAATACCAATTCCTAATAATAAAAATGGAATGAAAAATTTTATAAATGCAATAGAAACACATATTGATAAAGGTCATCCGATAACAATTTATCCAGAAGCACACATTTGGCCATTTTATACAAAGATAAGATCATTTAAAGCGGTGTCATTTAAGTATCCGGTTCAATATAAAAAGCCTACATTTTGTATGACGAATACATATCAGAGCTATGGAAAGAATAACGACAAAGTTAAGATGGTTACATATATTGATGGCCCATTTTTTCCAAAAGATGGATTAAGTCTACAAGAGCAAAAACATAATTTAAGAAATCAGGTTTATAATTGTATGGTTGAAAGAAGTAAAAATAGTAATATAGAAGTAATTAAGTATAAAAGAATAGATAAATAATACAGGACAACTAAAAATAAGATTACATTATTATAATGAAACAAATAAAACCTAGGCTACAGTGAACCTAGGTTTTATTCTTCAATGACCTCAAAAACATTTTCTAATAAAGAAATATTCTTTAAAAGTTGATTTTTGTTAAAACCTTTTTTATTATAATGGCAAACGATTTTTAAAGTTACAGAATCTTCTTCATTATCAAGTTCATCAGTTTTCTTTAGTTGTTTAATATCTATATTATAATTGCTTAAAAGTTTTTCAATCTTAGTTAAGGTTTCATCAACATTTTGAGAAATTTCTACTTGCAAATCTAATAAATCAAAATGGTCTAATTTATCAGAAAATTTATAAGAATAAGAAAGTATTATATAAACAATAAGAGTAGTAACTATTCCACCTAAATAAAAGCCTGCGCCAATGCTTAAGCCGATACAAGTAACTGCCAAAAGACCTGCAGCAGTGGTTAACCCTTTAACATTAACACCATCCCTTAAAATTGTTCCGGCGCCTATAAAACCTATTCCTGATAATAGTTGTGCTGGAATTCTTGATGGGTCAATATCGTATGCTTTTGACATATATTCTCCACAAAGCATAATTAATACTGAACTTATACCAACTAATGCATGAGTCCTAAATCCTGCTGGTTTGCTCCAAGATGACCTTTCTAAACCTATAATTCCTGCTAAAATGAAACCTAATACTAATTTTATAATTGCTTGAAAGCCAAATGAATTAAAAAAGTTTAATATAGAATCCATATAAATCCCCTTTCTATATATTTATGAATATTAAATAATAACTATACTATTATAGCATAATGTATAAAATATTGCAAAATAAATTGGCGAGCAGTCCACGTGTAAAATTTGCAATTTTATGTAGAATATGATATAATTATATATGATGAACAGTTTTTACTCCGTTTCATCAGTGGAAAAGAGACAACAAAGGACGTTAATACGCAGGAGGAGAAAAAATGAAAAAATTACTTACAACATTAGGCAAAGTATTCCAAATATTGGCAATGGGCATTGGATTAATCGGCTATTTTGTGATATTTATAGTAATATGGCAGAAATTAGACTGGATTCAAGAAGGTTTATTTGCGTTTGGCAACCAAGTACAAGACCCAATATTGTGCTTTATTTGTTTAGTAATTAGTCTGATACTTTGGTTTTTGTATCAGATGATAATCGTTATCATTTTTATACTACCACTTGCTTTTATAAAAGAGTGGATAGAGAGGAATGATGAACATAAGTAAGTAAAAGACAGAGTATGTAATTCATACTCTGTTTTTTTATTTTTGGTTTAACAAATGTGTTTGTAAAAGAGTTTAAAACTTTAGCTTAGCATAATGTAATTAGTGTCAAGAAGTTTCGGAAAATAATCCAATAATATAATAAATTTTTTTGAAACATAAAGATATAAAAAAGTATCTTTATGTTTCATTTTCTATGATATCATTAAGTGAAATATCATGAGAGATACTATTTAATATAGTATAAGTACCAGTTTTTAAACCATTATTTAAAACAGGAATATTATGAAGTTTATCTTGAGT
>CAKPLQ010000002.1 GCA_934167685.1 uncultured Clostridia bacterium
AGTTTATCTATAAGTGATTTGAATATTTTGATTGATGGAGTTGCTCCAAACTGGGACAGCACAGGGGTTCACGGAGTGACAAAAACGCTAGAGTTGAAGACGTCTGGAAATAAAACGGCAAATATTAATGGAACAACCAAAACAGTTGGAAAACATTATGTTTTAACATTATCGCATTTAGAACAACTTGAAAAATTAGCAGGAAAAGACACAATAGATTACAGTGGAGTAATTACAGTTGGAATTCCAAAAAACAAAGTGGCAGATACAGCTGGAAATCAAAATGATGCAATAACATTAACTTCTGGAATTAGCGTTAAAGGAGGAACAACGAGTGGAAGTTCAAAAATAGTAGATGTAGTTGACCCAATCTGGGAGAGAGTAAGTTCAACAGCAAGTGCTGCTAACCAAACAGCTACAATTACTGTAAAAGGAACAGACAAGTACTTTAAGAGCAGTAGCTTAACAGCTGATAAGATTAAAGTTTTTGTAAATGGTTCTCAAGTTACTTCGAATGTAACTGTAACAGTAGATTCAAATAAAACTGATGTAAAAGCTTCTGATGGAGTTACTAAAATTGGTGAACAATATGTGGTTAAAGTTAGTGGAACTGGCCTTGCTAAAGACGCTAAACAGATTAAAATTCAAATTCAGCCTAATACATTGCTAGATAATTCTAATAATACTAATAAGGCTACAGATTTGTTGGTGTATAATACTTTAATAAGGACTTACACAGGTACTTATTCTGATACGAATTCCGAGTCAAAAGGAACATCAGGATTCCTAGGAAGCGCAAGTAGCAGTAATACTAATATTAAATCAATTCAAAGACAGAACATTGATAATATCACATTTATGAATGAAATACCTTCAACAGTGTTTGATAAATCAGCTAAGAAAATTGTCAAAACTACTGCATGGGATGTTTCAGCACAGCAGGATAACTCAATTATTGCTTGGTATACAACAAATTCTAATGGTTCTTTAAAAGTTTATATTGGTAGTGATTATGAGATATTTGGAAACTATTATTCGACAGACTTGTTTTCATTTGTAGGATATTCAGATAAATGTACTTCTACAGAAACAATTACAAATTTAGCTTTATTGAATGTAGGTAGTGTAGTTAGTATGTATAAAATGTTTTATTATACTGGATATAGGTCAATGACAAAACTTGATTTGGGAAGTGATTTTGATACAAGTAATGTAAGTGGAATGAATGGAATGTTTCAAGGAACAGGATATACGGCTATGACAACATTAAATTTAGGAACTAACTTTAATACAAGCCAAGTTACTACTATGGGGTATATGTTCTATGAAACAGGAAGACAGAAATTAACAACATTGAACTTGGGAAGTAGCTTTTATACAAGCAAAGTTACTGATATGCAATATATGTTCTATTGGATGGCATCATTAACAACATTAAACTTAGGAAACAATTTTGATACAAGTAATGTAACCAATATGGCAGGTATGTTCTGGGGAACAGGAAGTACAAGCAATGGATTAACAAAATTAGATTTAGGAACTAAATTTAACACTGCTAAGGTAACAAACATGGAGAAGATGTTTAGATATACAGGTTCAAGCAAGATGACAAGTTTGGATTTAGGAGATTTATTCTATACAACAAATGTAACAGATATGGCAGGTATGTTTTCAGAAACAGGCAATACATTAATGACAAGTCTAGATTTAGGACCGGCATTTACCAAGATAGCAAGCGTAAATACAGACATGTTTACTAACACAGGGAAATCAAGAGCAATCACAATCTACGCACCAGAATCAATCTTCTACAGCAAGAACGACTTCAAGTTAAGCTCAAGCACAAATGCATCAGCAATAAACTACACAAGAGGAACAATAGATGCAAAATACAGAACAGAGTGGAAGAAAGAAAGTGTAACAGTAGACACAACAACAGCAAGCAATCCAAAAATCAAAATAACATTAAGAGGAACCACAAACACAGCATTAGCTAAAGAAGAGTATACAAGTGATGTAACAAGTTCGTTAGCAGTAGCAAATATCAAGATATTGGTAGATGGAACAGACATAACAAGTCAGTTAACCAAAACAATTGGAACTGCAACACAAACAACAAACTCAAAAACATCAGCAAAAGATGTGTTACAAACAATAACATTATCAAACTTTGCAGGAAGTGACGGAAAAGGCTTGATAGTAAATGGAAAGAGCTACAGAGAGTGGAGTGGTAACATTACAGTTCAAGTGGCTCAAGGCACATTGAAAGATAAATATGGAAATGGAAATGTTGTTGTAACAAGTGCAGGTCAAAGAGCTGATCACACAATAGCTGAAACAACCAAAGTAAGCGCAAATACTGCAAATACAATGTTTATGGATTACATAAAACCAGAAATTAGATATAATAAAACAAATATAGCCATGGACCATGGAGATAGCGAAAAAGTAGAAATAACATTTGATGTAGTAGATAAATATTTCGCTTCTACAACACTAGAGCCAACAACAGGAACATATGATGCAAGCAAGATAACAGTTGGAATTGACGATTATGACACTACAGAATTAAATAAAGCAATTACTAAGACTTTAACAAAAGTTCAAGATTTAACTGAAACAAGAACAGGATTTGCAAGCACAGTAAAAATCGGAACAAGATATAAGTTGACTCTTACAGATTTAGATAAAGGCGATGGTTATAAATACAGTGGATACATGACATTGTCATTTAAAGCTGGAGCAGTTACAGATAAATCTGGAAACAAGAGCAATGCAACATCAATAACAATTGGAAGAAATGAGCCAGGGGGCTCAACGAGTGACAAAGATGTAGTCGATGTTGTAGATCCAGTATGGTCATTAGGAACAGTTGATTTAAATGCTGGAACAGTAGAGTTGATAGTTAAGGATAAATTCTTAACTAAGGCTTCAAGCAAATTCAACCTAGTTCCAAGCAATATAACAGTATATGTAAATGGTGTAGCATCTACAGCTGTAACGAAAGAGATATCAGGGCCAACAGAGAAAAAAGCAAACCAAGAGTATGCATATACATTGAAATTAGGCAACATAGCGCCTTCTGGAGGCGGATATACAGAGTTTACACCTACAGAAACTATAGTTGGAGGAACAGCTAAGTATAGAAATGAAAACGGTGGAGACATAGCAGTAGAAATCGCAGCAGGAGCTGTAACAGATGCATATGGAAACTCTACACAGAAACAGAAAATGGATGTTGGAAATATTGATGGAACAGGTCCAGAAGTGTACCTAGTTCAAAAAACTCAAAATGCTACAGCAAAGACTGAAACAATCATATTTAACGTTACTGATAAAAACTATGACCCAACTGACCTGGTAACAGCAGATGAGATGACAACATGGATTGATGGAGTTCAAGTAACTGCAATTACAAAACAAATTACTACAACAACAGCAATTAAAACAACAATAAATGGAAAGGTTCAAACAGTAGGTCACCAATACACAGTAGTGTTAGGAAACTTTGTAGAATCAAATGCTACATTTAAGGCATCTAGCAGAGACTACAGAGAATACAGTGGTACTCTAGAATTACGAATAAATGCTAATGCAGCAAAAGATAAGTTTGGAAACACACTAAATACAAGCACTACAACATTATCAGATTTTGTAGACTTTATAAAACCAGAGATTAAATATACTTACAGTTCATCAGATATTAGCTACACAGGCAAAACATTTACTATGAAATTTGATGTTATGGATAAATATTTGAATACATCAAGTTTATCTATAAGTGATTTGAATATTTTGATTGATGGAGTTGCTCCAAACTGGGACAGCACAGGGGTTCACGGAGTAACAAAAACACTAGAGTTAAAGGCGTCTGGAAATAAAACGGCAAATATTAATGGAACAACCAAAACTGTAGGAAAACATTATGTTTTAACATTATCGCATTTAGAACAATTAGAAAAACTTGCAGGAAAAGACACAATGGATTACAGTGGTGTAATCACAGTTGCAATTCCAGCAAATAAAGTTACTGATACAGCAGGAAACAAAAATGATGCAATTACTTTAACTTCCGGAATTAGCGTAAAAGGCGGAACAACTAGTGGAAGCTCAACAGTAGTGGACGTAGTTGACCCAATTTGGGAAAGAGTAAGTTCATCAGCAAGTGCTGCTAACCAAACAGCTACAATTACTGTAAAAGGAACAGACAAGTACTTTAAGCGCAGTAGTTTAACTGCTGATAAGATTAAAGTTTTTGTAAATGGTTCTCAAGTTACTTCAAATGTAACTGTAACAGTGGATTCAAATAAAACTGATGTAAAAGCTTCTGATGGAGTTACTAAAATTGGTGAACAATATGTGGTTAAAGTTAGTGGAACTGGCCTTGCTAAAGACGCTAACCAGATTAAAATTCAAATTCAGCCTAATACCTTGCTAGACAATTCTAATAATACTAATAAGGCTACGGATTTGTTGGTGTATAATACGTTGATAAGTACGAGTTATGAAAGTGAAACAACAAGTGGCTTTTTAGGAAGTGCTAACAGCACAAATACTAACATAAAATCGATTGAAAGACAGAATATTGATAATGTAACATTTGTAAATGAAGTACCTTCAACAGTGTATGATAAATCAGCTAAAAAAATTGTTAATGAAAACAATACTTGGGATGTATCTGCTATGCAAGATAAATCAATATTAGCTTGGTATACAACAAATTCTAATGGAACTTTAAAAGTTAATATTGGTAGTGACTATGAAATATTTGCAAATCAGGATGGAAGTTATTTATTCGAAAGTATAGGATATTCAGATAAATGTACTTCGACAGAGACAATTAAGAATATTAATTTATTGAATGTAAATAGTACAACAAGAATGGATTTCATGTTTGACAGAACTGGATATAAAGCAATGACAAGCTTGGATTTAGGTTCAAACTTTGATACGAGCAAAGCAATTAATATGAAAGCTATGTTCCAGCAGACAGGTAATGATGCTATGACAGATTTCAATTTGGGTACTAATTTTGATACAAGTAATGTAACTGATATGGATTATATGTTTGCTTCTACAGGTTTTACAGCGATGACAAAACTAGATTTAGGAAGTAAGTTTAATACAAGTAAAGTAACTGATATGAGTGGAATGTTTAACGGAGCAGGTTATACTGTTATGGAAACTTTAAATTTAGGAGATAAATTTGATACAAGTAAAGTAACTGATATGAATGGAATGTTTGGAGAAACTGGTCATGGAGCAATGAAAACATTGAATTTAGGAAGTAAATTTAATACAAGTAAAGTTACTAATATGAGTATGATGTTCATGGGAACAGGGTATTCAGTTATGGAAACCCTAAACTTGGGAAATAATTTTAACACAAGTAATGTAACCGATATGCAATTGATGTTTGCTAGAGCGGGTTCGCTAAAAATGACAAGTTTGGATTTAGGAGATTTGTTCTATACAAACAGTGTAACAAAAATGAAAAGTATGTTTAGAAATACTGGTTCAATTGCCATGACGTCACTAGACCTAGGACCGGCATTCACAAACATAGCAAGTGAAAATACAGATATGTTTACCAACACAGGTAAATCAGGAGCAATCACAATCTACGCACCAGAATCAATCTTCTACAGCAAGAACGACTTCAAGTTAAGTTCAAGCACAAATGCATCAGCAATAAACTACACAAGAGGAACAATAGATGCAAAATACAGAACAGAGTGGAAGAAAGAAAGCACAACAATAGACACGACGACAGCAAGTAATCCGAAAATCAAAATAACATTAAGAGGAACCACAAACACAGAATTAGCTAAAGAAGAGTACACAAGTGATGTAACAAGCTTATTAAATCAACAGAACTTAGCAAATAACATAAAAATCTTGATTGATGGAACAGACATTACAAGCAAAGTAACTAAAGAAATAGGTTCAGCAACTCAAACAACAAATGCAACAACAGGGGCAAAAGATGTGTTGCAAACAATAACAATATCAAAATTTGAGCAAGCAAGAGAATCTGGAAAGAGTTATAAAGAGTGGAGTGGTAACATCACAATTCAAGTGGCTCAAAAGACATTGAAAGATAAATATGGAAATAGCAATGTTGAGGTAACAAGTGCTGGAGCAAGAGCAGACAATTCAGTTGCCGATACAACTAAAGTATCACAAAATACTACAAATTCTATGTTTGCAGACTTTATAAAACCAGAAATCACATATGTATATTCAACTGGAGACATCGACAAAACAACAAAGACACTAACAGTAGAATTCACAGTGGCAGACAAGTATTTTGCAAGCACAAACTACTTAAATGCAAATGGAACAATAAATCAAACAGAAGTTAACAAAATAGAAGTTGCAATGAAAGATGATGCAACAACAGCAGTAAACACTAAAGTAACCAAGACTTTGACTAAAACAGAAGAGCTAAAAGGAACTGTTGATGGCAAATCTGTAACGATAGGTTACAAATTCAAACTAGTAATTGGAAAACTAGAGCAATCAACAATAAATGGGGAATACAGAGACTATAGTGGTCCAATGACAATAAAATTTCCAAAAGACAACAGTGCAGATAAATCTGGAAACAAAAATAACGAAACAGTTATCACAATTGGTATCAACGAGCCAGATGGAACAGGAAGTCAAGAAATCGTTGACGTTGTAGACCCAATATGGCAAGCAAAAAATATCAATATAGATAAAACAAATAAAAAGGTAACAGTCGAGTTATGGGGAACAGATAAATATTATGCAAGCAACAGCTTAACAACAGACAAGATAAAGGTTACAGTAGATGGCGAAGAAGCTACAAGTGTTACAAAAACACTTGATAAAGGCACATCAATAACATATGGTATAAAATATATGCTAACACTTACAAACTTTGAGCAATCTACAAAACAGGACGGAAAAGACTTCTTAGAGTGGAGTGGTACTACAAAAATCGAGGTTGCAAAAGACACAATCACAGATAAATCTGGCAACACAAGTAATGCTCAAACCTTTGAATTAGGCCATGTAGACTTTATAAAACCACGAATAGAACGAGTAGGTTCTGTAAAAGATGCAAAAGCTGGAACCGAAACAATCACATTTAATGCAATTGACAAATACATGGATACTACAAGCTCACTAGCAGCAAGTGATATCAAGGTGTATGTGGATAAAGTTGAGGCAACAGGAATTACAAAAACATTAACAAAAGTAAGTGAAATAACAGCAACTGTAAACAATAAATCACAAGTTGTGGGACAACAATATCAAGTTGTATTATCAGGATTTAAGCAAAATAGAGCAAGCATAGATTCAAACAAAAACTACTCAGAATGGAGTGGTACAACATCTATAGAAATCGCTCAAGGCAAGATAAAAGATACAACAACGAATTCAAATGATGTGACGACAGTGGCAGGAGAATTTGTAGATTACATCGCACCAGAAGTAACATACAAATATGCATCATCAGATATCAATTATACTGATAAAACTTATGTTATGGAATTCGAAATTACAGATAAATACTACGATTCAAGCAAAACAAAATCAATTACATCTGCAAACTTGAAGGATTACTTAACAATTCAAATTGATGGAGTTGATATTACTAATAACAGTAGTGTAACAAAAGAAATTGAATCTGTAACAGATGTGTATGCTGGAACGACTGCAAATCCAATAAATAAGACGGTTGGAGGAACGGTTCAAACTGGATTAACAAATCAATTAATAGGTAAACACTATAAATTGAAACTTTCTAATTTACAACAGGTAATAAAAACAGGAAACACGCTAGATTACAGTGGATATGTAACAGTTGCAATTAAAGGCAGCATAGTAGCAGATACATCATCAAATGTTAATGCTGGAACAACATTAACATCAGGTGTTGATTTACCAGGAGGAACAAGCACTGGAACGATTGTCGACGTAGTTGACCCAATGTGGGAGCAAATCGGCAGAGCCAAAGTAGAAGCTGGTAAAGGTAATGCAAGTATGGTAATTAGAGGAACAGATAAATATTTAGATAAAGTGTTAAGTGCATTAACAACTTCAAATTCTAAAGTATATGTTAACGGCGAATTACCAAAAACGAATGTAACATTAGGAATTACAGAGGATACATCAGTAAGCCTAGATTATGGAAAACAATACAAAGTCTCAATCACAGGATTTGACCCATCAGCATACCAAGTATCGCTTGTAATTCAAGAAGGAGCGTTAATAGATAAGTCTGGAAATAGAAGCAAAGAAAAGGAATTTGTATTGTTTAGCAGTTTGGCTAAGACAACTACAGAAACCAATAATACGAGCGGATTCTTAGGCAGTGCAAGCAGTACGAACACTAATGTAAGAAATCTTCAAAGAAAAGACATCGAGCAAGTGGTATTCGAGGAATACATCAATGATGGAGATTCAACATTGTGGGATGTATCAGCATTGCAAGATAGAACTATAATGGCTTGGTACGAAAAGACTACACGTAATACGTATGTAGTGCATATTGGTAGTCAGATAATCGTTAATGCAAATGTAAATTCAACTAACTTGTTTAGATGGATTGGTAGTGGCTCAAGTAGTGTGGCAACAAATGAAGAGACTAATAAGATAATCAAGAATATTGAGCTATTACATACAGATAATGTTACAAACATGAGCTATATGTTTGCAAGCTTGGGAACAAGCAATATGACGACATTTAGCGTAGGAACAAACTTTGATACAACAAGGGTAACCAATATGGAAGGAATGTTCTATTCAATAGGCTCAAATAAGATGACAAGCTTAGATTTGGGCGAGAAATTTGAAACAAATAATGTTCAGAATATGCAAAGCATGTTCGAGAGCACAGGCTATACAGCTTTAACAAGCTTGAACTTAGGAGAAAAATTTGATACAAGTAAGGTAGAGAATATGTCAAAGATGTTTAAAAACATGGGACATAATAAGATGAAGTCATTTGACGTTGGAGAAAATTTCTATGTAACGCTAGTAACTGATATGACAGAGATGTTTAGAGGTACTGGCCAAGGCGCAATGACTGCTCTGGATTTGGGCGTAAACTTTACGAGAATTGCCGATAGTAATACAAATATGTTTACTGATTGCGGTACTTCTGATATTGTGGTGTATGCACCAGAGCTAATTTATCTAAATGAAACTACATTTAAGCTTGGGAGGTAATTTATTGCCTGGTTGCACCGATGGGACCGGTTCTCATCGGTGCATTTTTTAATTTTGCACGTTTGGGACCTGCACGTTTGGGACCGGTTCTCAACGGTGCAAAAATGTTGCAAAACGTGCACCCAAAAGTGCAAGAAAAAAGTGCTAAAAATGGCACTTTTTTTTCTGAGAAAAATGGCGAAAAACGTTGAAAAAAATAGTGTGTTATGATATAAATTATATAGAGAAATAAGATAGGATTTTTGAGCTAAAAAACGGAGGAAAAAAATGTTAAAGAGCAAGAAAAACTTTGTAAAAATAATGATATTAATTACCCTATTTTCAATGTTATGGGCGTATATAGAGATAAATACAAAAAACAATAAAAAGACAAAAGACAGTTACTCGCCGGAGATAAAGCATGCAATGGCAGAGCAAGCTGATATTAATACAGGAACGATAGACCCAATTTACAGGCCAAAGTGGGAGAAAGTATCAAGCCAATTTAATGCAGATAACAAAACGATGACTGTTAAGATTAAGGGGTCAGCATACGCAAATTTAACTATTGATGACAACACAAGTATTAATTATTCAAGTGATGTAACAAGTGTTTTAGCTGCAGATGATATAACGTTATATATTGATGGAATAGAGGTAACTGATAAAACTGTTCCAAAGATAACGGTAGACCAGGGGACAATTTCTACAAACGAAACGACGGGTAAAAAAGAGATTACTAACACGATTGTTATTTCGAATTTTGACGAGGTTGTAAGGCAGGCTGGTAAAGACTACAAAGAATGGTCAGGAAATATTGCTGTAAAGATTGGTGGTAGAGGAAAAGATTCAAGTACATACAATTCTAATACTTTAAAAGACGAGTATGGCAACCACAGTTTGATGGAGATTCAAAAAGGTGGAACTTGGCTAAATATTGCTTTAAAGGATACAAAAACTGATCACAACACAGATGGAACATTGTTTGCAGATTTTATAGGACCAGAAATTACATACATTTATGCGGATTCAGATATTGACCATGTTAAAAAGACGCTAACAGTTGACTTCTCTTTGACTGATAAATATTTTAAAAGCACAAAGTACTTAAATGCTGATGGAACAATTAATCAAACAGAAGTAAATAAAATAACAGTTGCAATGTTAGATGATAACACTACACAAGTTAATTCAAAAGTGACAAAAACGTTAACAAAGTTAGAGGAGATAAAAGAAACAAGAGATGGCAAAGAGGTTACAATAGGAATTAAATTTAGATTGGTTCTTGGAAATCTAGAGCAACAAAGTGCAGATGGCAAGTACAGAGAGTACAGTGGTCCAATGAGTATCGCTTTTCCAGATGAGGTTGCAGACGATTTATCTGGAAATGTAAGTGAAGGTAAAACTATCACAATTGGTATAAATGAGCCGGACAATACAGGTGGTCAGCAGGTTGTAGACGTTGTAGACCCAGTATGGAGTGCTACTAATATCCAAAAAGTGAAAGATAGCACAACAGGAAAAATGACTGTTACTATGGATATTCAAGGTACTG
Source organism: uncultured Clostridia bacterium (assembly GCA_934167685.1). Lineage (GTDB taxonomy): Bacteria > Bacillota > Clostridia > TANB77 > CAG-508 > CAG-269. The sequence continues at coordinate 10,739 of CAKPLQ010000002.1, forward strand.
ATAAATATTTTAAGAGAAGTAGCTTAACAGCAGACCAAATTCAAGTATGGGTTGATGGTGTAGATATTACAGCAACAGGTAGCAATGCTAATATTACAAGAACACTAGAAAAGGTCGAAGATTTAACTGAAACAAGAGATGGCAAAACGGTAACTTATGGAATTCATTATAAGTTTACTCTAAAAGACCTAGAAGAGTCTGATACGGCATTTTTAGCAGAAAGAGCAAAATATGCTACAAATTCACAAACAGGTAGAGTTTACAGAGAGTACAGTGGTAACACAGTTGTTAGAATTCCTGCAAATACTATGGTTGATAATTACAATAATAAAAACTTGAAATTGGATGTTGCACTAAATCAAGTGGACACTCTAAAACCAGAGATAATAAAAGTTAGTTCAACTAAAACCACATCAAATAAAAAAGAGACTTTTGTATTTGATGTTGTTGATAAATATTTAGCAAGTACAAAGTTGGGCACAACAGTGGCAGAGGCTAATACTAATAAGGATTTCGCAAAGGTTTATGTTGATGGAGAGCAAACAACAGGAGTTACTAAAAATTTTACAAGTGTGGAAAAATTATCTGCAACAGTAAATGGAACAAGCAGAACGGTAGGTTATAGATATACTATAGAGTTGACAAACTTCGAGCAAACAAGAACTGCAATCAACTATGATAGAGAATATTCAGATTGGAGTGGTAATGTTTCTTTAAGATTTGATGCAGGCACAGCTACAGATACATCAGGAAATGCTAGTGCAGAAACAACACTTGCAGGAGATTTTATAGATTTTATTAAGCCAAATGTAACATATCAATATACAGAATCTAATATTGATTATGAAGGCAAGACTTTTACAATGGTATTTGATGTTACAGACAAGTTCTTTAAAACTGGTAGCTTAGCAATATCAGATTTAGGAATAACGATTGATGGCGAAGTACCAGACTGGAACAAGGTTACAAGAACTTTACAAGTAGCTGATATAAAAAATACAGTACATGTTACAGAAAATGGCGTAGAAAAAGAAGTTGAAAAGGTTATAGGTAAACGCTATACTTTAACATTATCAAACTTGGAGCAAATTCAAGTAAGAGATGGTAATAATTATTTGGATTACAGTGGTGTGATTTCTGTAGTAATCCCTAAAGATAAATTTGAGGATACAACTGGAAATAAAAACAATGAAACTACTTTGACTTCTGGTATTACAATTCCTGGTGGAAATGTTAATGATGAACAAATTGTAGACGTTGTTGACCCTCTAGTTAAGAAGGAGAGCACATATGCTAAGGCGGCTGACAAAACTGCAACAGTTGTGTTTACTGTAACTGATAAGTATTTTAAAAATAGTACATTGACAAAGGAGAATATTGAGGTTTGGGTTAATGGTGCTAAATCTAGCGCTACTAGAACTTTGACTGCTGAAGATTTAACAGAAGAACGCGTTTCTGGTGGTTCTACTACTAATGTTAAATATGGTGTTAGATATACTTTGAATATCACAGGATATAATGCTGATGTTAACCAAGTTAAGATTAAGGTTCCTCAAGGTGTTGTTACTGATAATTCTGGTAATGGCAATAAGGAAACAGAGATTATTGTGTATAATACATTAAGGAGTGCAGGTGTTGAAACAGTAGCAACAAGTGGATTTTTGGGTAGTGCAAGCAGTACTAATACTACTGTAAAATCAATCCAAAGACAGAACATTGATAATGTGACTTTTGTAGATAATATACCTTCTACAGTGTATGACAAAACAAATAAGAAAATTGTTAATGCAAATAACACTTGGGATGTTTCTGCACAACAAGATGAATCAATATTGGCATGGTATGAAACAAATACTAATGGAACTTTAAAAGTTTATATTGGTAGCGATTATGAGATGTTTGGAAATTATAATTCAAATAATTTGTTTAAAAATATAGGATATGGAGAAAATTGCACTTCTACTGAAACAATTACTAATATTAAATTGCTAAATGTATCTAGTGTATACGATATGGGATATATGTTTAGAAATACAGGTGTAACAGCGATGACTAAATTAGATTTAGGTACTAATTTTGATACAAGTAATGTACGAAGTATGACATATATGTTTGCAGGTGCTGGAAAGAATAGTATGACAACATTGAATTTAGGAAGTAAGTTTGATACAAGTAATGCAACAAATATGAGTTATATGTTTAATCAAACAGGATACACAGCGATGACAAGCTTGAATTTAGGAAACAAGTTTAATACGAGCAAGGTAACAGACATGAGGTATATGTTCTATACTACAGGCTATACAGCAATGACAACATTGAACTTGGGTGGAAATTTTGATACAAGTGCTGTAACAGATATGAGGTATATGTTTGCTTATACAGGATATACTGCAATGACAAGCCTAGATTTAGGAGAAAAATTCAACACAAGTGAAGTAACAGATATGTCAAGTATGTTTGAGTCAACAGGATATAATGCAATGACAACATTGAATTTAGGAAGTAACTTTGATACAAGTAAAGTAACAACAATGGAAAGCATGTTTAAAGGAACAGGAAGGTCTTCTATGACAAGTTTGAGTTTAGGTGAAAAATTTAATACAAGTCAAGTAACTAATATGGCAACAATGTTCCAATTATGTGGGCATACTAGCATGACAACTTTAAATTTAGGTGACCAATTTAACACTAAACAAGTAACAAATATGAATAAAATGTTTACATGGGCTGGATATTTGCAAATGACAAGTTTAGATTTAGGAGATAAATTCTATACAGATAATGTTACTGATATGTGGGACATGTTCAAAGGAATGGGAAATAAGAAAATGACAACCCTAGACCTAGGGCCAGCATTTAGGCAAATACCGGATGGAACAATAACGAACAGTGATGGGACAACACATAATGCACATCAAGACATGTTCACAGACACAGGCAAAAACGGAGCGCTAACAATCCACGCCTCAGAACAAATATACCTAGACAAAAACGACTTCAAGCTAAACACAGACGCAGACACAACAGACACAACGAAAGTAATCAACTATACAAGAGGAACAATAAATCCAAAATACAGAACAGAATGGGTAAAAGAAGCATCAGCACTAGTAAAAGACAACACAGACCTAAGCAAGAGCAAAATAACAATAACATTAAGAGGAAGGACAAATGCAGAAGCAGGAGTAGACTTTACGAGTGATGTAGAAAGTTCATTAACAGCAGACAAAATACATGTATATGTTGATGGAGAAGAAGCAACAGGAATAACAAAAACGCTTGCAAATGCGAATACGGTAAAAAATACAGTAACAGGAGCAAATGATGTCACGCAAGTGTTAACCTTATCAGACCTAGACCAAGGAAGGATAGGAGGAAAGGCATACAAAGAGTGGAGTGGTAACATTTCGCTAAAAATCGACAAAAAGACCCTAAAAGATACAACATACAGTAACCAAAACTTGCAAGCAATTGACACAACAGGCGAAATGGTAGACATAGAGATAAAAGAAACAGACCAAGTAACAGCAAATAAAAATGGAACAATGTTTGCTGATTACATCAGACCAGAATTCACATATGTATATTCTGACGGAAATATAAATTATACAGACAAAACACTAACAGTGGAATTCTCTGTAACAGATAAATATTTTAATACATCAACAGTATTAAATAACAAAGATAATATAGCAATAAAATTGATTGATACAAATCCAAATGTGACAATACCAAATGACAAAATCACAAAAGAGCTAACTAAAACAGAAGACATAACAGATACAGTAAATGGCGAGACAGTAAAAGTTGGAGAAAAATATAAGTTAGTAATAAAAGGATTGCAACAACAAACTGCAGATGGAAATTACAAAGACTACAGTGGTCCAATGAGCATATCTTTCCCTGCAGGAGTTGTAACAGATAACACAGGAAATGCAAGCTCAGCACAGACAATCACAATAGGTGTAAATGAGCCAGGCGGAAACTCAGACGACCAAAAGATAGTTGACGTTGTAGACCCATTGTGGAAAACGGATAATATCAATATTGATAAAGCTAATAAAAAAGTAACAGTTGATTTAATAGGAACAGATAAATATTATGCAAGCAACACATTAACAACTGACAAAATAAAAGTAACAATTGATGGAGAAGAAGTTACAACAACAGCAAATGTTAAAAAAGCTTTAAACACTGCAACACCATTAACAGAGACGAGAGATGGAAAGACAGTAACATATGGAGTTAAGTACACATTAACACTTTCTGATTGGGAAGAGACATCAAAACAAACAAACAAAGACTTCTTCGAATGGAGTGGTACAACAAAGATTGAAATTGCAGAAAAAACATTGACAGATGAGTCAAAGAATACAAGCAAGGCACAGACATTTGAATTAGGACATGTAGACTTTATTCAACCAAAAATTGAAAAAGTGTTATCTGCTAAAGATGCATCTGCAAAGACGGAAACATTCGTATTTAATGTTATTGATAAATATTTGGACACAACAGACTTGGTAACAACTGATGAAATTTCAGTATATGTGGATGGCGAGCTTGTTCCAAGTAATCAAATAACTAGAACATTGACAAAAGAATCAGATATAACAGGAATGGTAAATGGTACAAGCACGGTTGTGGGACATCAATATAAGTTGGTGTTAAGCAATTTTGAGCAAAAGAGAACTTCAATTAACTATAATAGAGAGTATTCAGATTGGAGTGGTAATGTTTCAATTAAGATTTCCGCAAGTGCTGTAAAAGATACTGATAGTCCAACACCAAATACAAATGCCGAGACGACTATAGCTGGCGACTTTGTAGATTTTATTAAGCCAAATGCAACATACAAGTTGGCAAATTCAGATATCGATTATGATGGTAAAACATTTACTATGGTGTTTGATGTAACTGATAAGTATTATACTTCTGGAACTTTAACAATTGACGATTTGAATATCAAGATTGATGGCGAAGAACTAAATTGGGACAGTACAGGAGTTCACGGAGTTATTAAAACTCTTGATGTTACAGATAGAACTAATACTGTAAATGGCGCATCTAAGGTTATTGGTAAGAGATATACTTTGAAGTTGTCTCACTTGGAACAACTTGAAAAACTTGCTGGCAAAGAAACAATGGATTACAGTGGAGTTATTTCTGTGGCTATCCCAGCTGATAAGTTGGTTGATACTTCAAATAATAAAAATGACGCACTTACTATTACTTCTGGTATTGAGGTTAAAGGTGAAGCTGTTACTGATGATGGCACAGTAGTAGACGTGGTTGACCCAATCTGGGAGAGAGTAAGTTCAAGCGCAAGTGCGGCAGACCAAACAGCAACGATTACGGTAAAAGGAACTGACAAATATTTTGCAAGCAGTAACTTAAATGCTGATAAAATAAAAATCATTGTAAATGGAGCAGAAGTTTCTTCTAATGTTTCAATAAATGTTGGAGATGCAACACCAGAATATTCAGCTGATGGCACAACTAGAATTGGAGATAGATATACAATTACAGTTAGTGGTTCTGGATTACCAAAAGATGCTAACCAGATTAAGCTTCAAATTCAACCAGATACTATTACTGATAAATCTGGAAATACAAATAAGGCTACTGATTTGTTGGTATTTAATGCATTAATAAAAACAAATACAGAACAGACACAAGCAAGTGGATTTTTAGGTAGTGCAAACAGTGCTAATGCTAATGTAAAAGCAATCCAAAGACAGAACATTGATAATGTAACGTTTGTAGATAATATACCTTCTACAGTTTATGATAAATCAGCACAAGCATATGTTGATACAACTGCTTGGGATGTTTCAGCACAACAAGATAAATCAATTTTAGCTTGGTATACAACTAATGATAATAATGGAAGTTTAAAGGTTTATATTGGAAGCGATTATGAGATATTCGGAAATTATAATTCAAGTTATTTGTTTACATACTTAGGATATTCAACTAAATGTATTTCAACAGAAACGATTACTAATATTAATTTGATAAATGTAAGTAGTGTATTTAATATGCGAGGAATGTTTAGAATGACAGGATTTAAATCAATGTTAACATTAGATTTAGGGGATAATTTTGATACAAGTAATGTAAATAACATGATTACTATGTTTGGGGATGTCGGCTATGAAAAAATGAAAAACTTAAAATTAGGAACAAAATTTAATACAAGTAAAGTAACAAATATGGAAGGAATGTTTTGGAATACGGGTTACACAGCAATGACAACATTAAAATTAGGTGACAATTTTGATACAAGTAAAGTAACTAATATGAAGAATATGTTTAAACGAACAGGATTTACAGCAATGACAACTTTGAACTTAGGAAGCAACTTTAATACAAGCAAAGTAACCAATATGAGCGATATGTTTGTGCAAACAGGATATACAGAGATGACAGCATTAAATTTAGGAGAGAAGTTTGATACAAGTAGTGTAACTAATATGTCATATATGTTTTCTTCAACAGGTTTCAAAAAGATGATAACATTAAATTTAGGAGGAAACTTTAATACAAGTAAAGTAACTGATATGTCAGATATGTTTTCTGCAACAGGATTTTCAGCGATGACAAGTCTGAATTTAGAAAATGAATTTGATACAAGTAATGTAACTAATATGAAAGAAATGTTTTATGCATGTGGAAAACTTTCAATGGAAAAATTAGATTTAGGAGATAAATTCAATACAAAAAATGTAACTAATATGAATGCAATGTTTACTGCATGTGGTTCTTCTAAAATGACAAGTTTAGATTTAGGAGATAAATTCTATACAACTAAAGTTACAGATATGTATCATATGTTTATAAGGTGTGGGGCAAATATAATGACAAGCTTGGATTTAGGTCCAGCATTCACAATAATACCATCTGGATATATTTCAGAAGAGTCTAAAAATTATGAAGGAGAAACAGTTACGGCTCATAATGCTTACGATGGGATGTTCGATGAAACCGGTAAATCAGGAGCACTAACAATCTATGCATCAGAGCAAATCTACCTTGACAAAAACAACTTCAAGCTAAACACAGACGCAGACACAACAGACGCAACAAAAGTAATAAACTACACAAGAGGAACAATAAATCCAAAATACAGAACAGAATGGGTAAAAGAGTCATCAGCATTAGTAAAAGACAATACAGATATAAGTAAAAGTAAAATAACAGTAACATTAAGAGGAAGGACAAATGCAGAAGCGGGAGTAGACTTCACAAGTGATGTAGCAAGCACATTAACAGCAGACAAAATACATGTATACTTTGATGGAGAAGAGGCAACAGGCATAACAAAACAAATTGCGACAGCAACAACAACTACAAATGCAGTAACAGGAGCAAATGATGTATTGCAAGTAATCACATTATCAGACATAGTAGAAGGCTTAAGGCAACAAGGCAAGAGTTACAAAGAGTGGAGTGGTAACATTTCGCTAAAAATCGACAAAAAGACCCTAAAAGATACAACATACAGCAACCAAAACTTACAAGCAATAGACACAACAGGCGAGATGATAGACATTGAGATAAAAGAGGCAGAAAACATAAACGCAAACAGCAATGGAACAATGTTTACAGACTACGTAAAACCAGAATTCACATACAATAAAATGGATACAACAATAGTACATGGAAATGGCGAGAAAGTAGAAGTAACATTTGACGTAACAGATAAGTACTTTGACAAAACAACATTAACCAAAACAGATGGCACATATGATGCAAGCCAGATAACAGTAAGTATTGATGATTATGATGTAACAGCATTAAATAAATCAATCAAAAAAGAATTGACTAAGGTTGAAGATATAACAGCAACAGTAAATGGCGAAGAGCGTAAGGTTGGAGAAAGATACCAATTAACAATCACAGGATTAGACCAAAAAGATGAAAATGGAGTTGGAGACGGTTTTAAATATAGTGGATATATGACATTATTATTTAAAGCCGGAGCAATCTCCGATAAATCTGGAAATACAAGTGATGCAACATCAATAACAATAGGAAGAAATGAGCCAGGAGGTTCAGATAGCGATAAAGAAATAGTTGATGTAGTAGACCCAGTATGGTCAGTAAGTAATGCTGATACAACAGAAGGAACAATTAAACTAAGAGTATCAGATAAATTCTTGATAAAAGATAAGAGTACATTTAAGTTGACAGCTGATGATATTACAGTATTAACAAACGGAGTAGCTTCAACAGAAATAACAAAACAATTAACAGGTCCAGAGGAGATTGTTGCAGACCAAGTTTACGAATATACATTAAAGCTTGGAAATATAACTCCAGAAATTGAAGGCTATACAGAATTTACGCCTACAGAGCCAATAGTTGGTGGAACTGCTAAGTACAAAAACGAAAATGGTGGAAACATCGACATCAAGATTTCTGCAGGAACAGTAATAGATGCGTACACTAATGCAACAAATGAGCAAACACTAGCAATTGGTAATATCGACGGAACAGGACCAGAGGTGTACTTGGTACAAAAAACACAAGATGCAGACGCAAGTAAAGATACAATTATATTTAACGTAACTGATAAAAACTATAACCCAGAAGACCCAGTAACACTTGATGAAATTTCAATATGGGTTGATGGAAAACAAGTTGATGACGAAATTACAAAAACTATATTAAGTACAGTTCCAATCAAAGCAATGATTGACGGAAGCGAGAGAACAGTAGGTCATCAATATACAGTAGAAATTGCTGATATTGTTGAAACTGATGAGGAGTTTGTGGCTACAGGCAAAGCATACAGAGAGCTAAGTGGTACTTTAGAACTTAGAATAAAAGCAGAAGCTTCTAGAGATATTGCAGGAAATACAATAAATCCAGCAACAACAACACTTTCTGATTTTGTTGATTATATAAAACCAGAGGCTAGATATAAATATAGCGAATCAGATATAGATTACAATGGTAAGACATTCAAAATGGAATTTGATATTGCTGATAAATATCTAAATACAATCAATTTGCCACTTGAAAACTTGAATATCTTAATTGATGGCGAAGAACCAAATTGGGATAACACAGGAGTCCACGGAGTGGTTAAAGAGCTAGAGTCAACTGACATAACAGCTATTATTAATGGAAAAACTAAAGTAGTTGGCAAACATTATACTTTAACATTATCTCATCTAGAACAATTGGAAAAACTTGCAGGAAAAGATACTATGGATTACAGTGGTGTAATTACAGTTGCAATTCCAGCAAATGTAGCAGTTGATACTTCTACAAAAGGTAATGATGCTACAACTATTACTTCTGGTATTGATATTTTAAGCGGGAATGTTAATACTGAGGCAAAAGTTGTTGACGTGGTTGACCCAATCTGGGAGAGAGTTAGCTCAACAGCTAGCGCAGCTAACCAAACAGCTACAATTACTGTTAAAGGTACTGATAAATACTTTAAGAGCAGTAGCTTAACTGCTGATAAGATTAAGGTTCTTGTTAATGGAGCTGAGGTTTCTACTAATGTTAATGTAGAAGTTGGTTCTCAAGTTACTGATGTAATGTCTTCTGGCGGAAAGTCTAAAATTGGTGAACAATACACTGTTAAAGTTAGTGGAACTGGCTTACCTAAAGATGCTAATCAAATTAAAATTCAAATTCAGCCTAATACTTTACTTGATAATTCTAATAATACTAATAAGGCTACGGATTTGGTAGTATATAATACTTTAAAGAATACTGCTAATGAAAATAGGTCAGACAGTGGATTTTTAGGAAGTGCAAATAGTACAAATGCAAATGTAAAAGCAATTCAAAGAGCTAAAATTGATAATGTAACATTTGTAAATGAGATACCTTCTACAGTGTTCGACAAATCAGCTAAAAAGATTGTTGATGAAAACAATACTTGGGATGTATCTGCACAACAAGATGAATCTATATTAGCTTGGTATGAAACAAATGCTAATGGAAGCTTAAAAGTTTATATTGGTAGTGATTACGAGATATTTGGAAATTATGATTCAAGTCATTTGTTTGGATATGTTGGAAATACAAGTATATGTACTTCTACAGAAACAATAACAAATATAAACTTATTGAATGTAAGCAGTGTACAAAGTATGTATGCAATGTTTGATGGAACTGGTTGGTATTCAATGACCAAATTAGATTTAGGAGATAATTTTGACACAAGTAATGTAACAAATATGAATTCTATGTTCTGGGCAACCGGAAGAAATGCAATGACAACATTAAATTTAGGAAGTAAATTTGATACAAGTAATGTAACCAATATGGGGAGTATGTTCTACTATACAGGATATAATAAATTAACTGAATTAGATTTAGGCAGTAAGTTTAATACAAGTAATGTAACTAGCATGGTTCATATGTTTGAAAAACTTGGACATGAATCAATGGAAACTTTAAATTTAGGAGATAAATTTGATACAACTAAAGTTACCGATATGAATAGTATGTTTAATGAAACTGGTCAAAAGAAATTAAATAACTTGGAATTAGGTGATAAGTTTGATACAAGAAATGTAACAGATATGGTTAGTATGTTTAAGTGGATACCTTTAAAACAACTAGATTTAAAGGATAAGTTTAATACAAGTAAAGTAACTGATATGAGGGATATGTTTAGAGGGTTAGGAAGCAATGAAATGGCATTGTTAGATTTGGGAGACAAATTTTATACAACTAATGTTACAGATATGACAGAAATGTTCTCATATATCAAAACTGATGTATTAGATTTGGGACCAGCATTTACTAAAATTGCTGATACAAATACAGATATGTTTGATGGTGTTAGTACTAAATTAAATACAATTTACGCATCAGAACAAATTTATCTAGACAAAAATAACTTTAAGTTAAACACAGATGCAACCGAATCTGCGGTAGAATACACAAGAGGAACAATAAATCCAAAATACAGAACAGAATGGGCAAAAGAAAGTTCAAAAATCACAATAGACAGCACAGACCTAAACAAGAGCACTATATCAATCACATTAAGAGGAAGGACAAATGCAGAAGCGGGAGTAGACTTCACAAGTGATGTAGCAAGCACATTAACAGCAGACAAGATACATGTATACTTTGATGGAGAAGAAGCATCAAGTGTAACAAAAGCAATTGGAGCAGTAAGCACAGCAAAGAATGCAATAACAGGAGCAAATGATGTAATACAAGTATTAACATTATCAGACTTCGAGCAAGCATTAAGACAACAAGGAAAAGAATACAAAGAGTGGAGTGGACACATTTCGCTAAAAATCGACAAAAAGACCTTAAAAGACACAACATATAGCAACCAAAACTTACAAGCAATAGACACAACGGGAGAGATGCTAGACATAGTATTAAAAGAAACAGACGAAGTTGAGAATAAAACAAACTCAAACACAGATGGCACAATGTTTACAGACTACATAAGACCAGAGTTCACATATGAATACTCAGATACAGAAATAAATTATACAGACAAAAACGTAAAAGTAGTATTTTCTGCAACAGATAAATACTTTGAACAATCAGGAGTATCATTAGACAACATGGAATTATTGGTAGATGGAGTTGAACCAGACTGGACAAAAGTAGAAAAAACATTAAAGAAAAAGACATTAGATGAAGACATAACAGATGGAACAACAATATACAAAGCAAATGGAGACATTTATACAATAGTAAATGGCAAAGAGCAAAAAATTGGCGAAAGATATGAGCTAAAAATAGACAAATTAGAAACCAAAAATGCAGAAGGATACAGTGGTCCATTAACAATAGCATTTAAAGAAAACATAATAACAGATAAATCTGGAAATGGAAACTTTGCAAAAACAATTACAATAGGTATAGATGACCCAGGACATCACGAAGACCATAAAGACCCAGTAATAGTCGACGTAGTAAATCCACAATGGAGCTATGGAACAAGTGCAATAAACAGAATAAGAGATGGAGAGCAAGCAGATACAGTAACACTTACAATAATAGGTAGTGATAAGTATTATAGCTCAAACTCATTAACAGAAGACAAAATTAAAGTATATGTAGATGACAATCTAGAAAGTTCAATAACAAAACAATTAACACAAATAACAGATACATCTATATTAAAAACTTTAGCAACAAAACAGAAATTAGCAGATGTAGACAATCTAAAATTTGTTGGATATAAATTAACACTAGGCAACTTCAACAAAATAAATGGAGTTACAAAAATCGTAATAGATGCAGGAACAATACAAGATGAGAGTGGAAACAAAAACATAGAAACCACAATATTTGTAGGAAATCCAGAATGGGTAGAAAGTGGAGATAGTACTACAAACCCAATTTACCCAGCATTTAGAGATAGCATAGTAGACTTTAATAGTCCAACAATTAAATACACATATTCAACAGTAGAAGGAACACAAAATCCAGAAATTGATTATGTAGCAAAAACATTAACAGTTAAATTTACTGTAACAGATAAATATATTAGAGATGACTCAATAATGAATGCAGATGGAAGCTTAAATTCAGATAATATACGAATCAAAGTTGCAGGAACAGACTTAACTGAACAATTACACACAACTGTAAAATCTAAAGCAATAGACGAAGGAACAGAATATACATTTGTAGTATCAAACTTCGAGTTAGTATATAACGAAGCAGAAAAATACAAAGACTATAGTGGTGCAGTGGATTTCGTATTCTCAGCAGACAAAGTTGATGATACATCTGGAAACAAAAACAAAGCAACAACTATAACATTAGATTATGATGATGGTGATGATACAGATAACTCAATAATAGTCGATGTAATAGACCCAGTAATAGAAAAAACAGAGGACAATTTAAGTAAACTAAATGTAAGCAATGGAATTGACAGAGACCTAACAAACGAAACTGGTACAGTATCTGTAAGAATTCAAGCAACAGATAAATACTTAGATAGAGGAATTTTACAAGATGCAGAAAATGTTGCAAAAATAAAAGTAAAGGTTGTAAAACCTGATGGAGAAACAGTATATCCAGACACAATAACAAAACAAGTTTCTCAAATAAGCAAACAAGCAACTTCAATTACATATCAGATAACCTTAGGAAACTTTGGCGAAAATGAAGGTGTAACAAGTGTTATTATTCCAGAAGGAGTAATACTAGACAAATATGGAAATACAAACAGAGAGACCGAAGTTTTAGTTGGAAATTCAACTTGGACAGAGTCTGGAGATGCTAATGGAGAATATACCGCATTCAGAGAAAGTATTGTAGACTTTACAAGACCTGTTTGGGAATATTCAACAAGTAGCATAACCAGAGATAGAGCTGGCGAAACAGGAACAGTAACAATTAAAATTTTAGGTAGAGATAAGTATTATCTAAAAGATACATTAACAGAAAAGAATGTGTCAGTATATGTCGAAAATTCTGCAAACCCAGACAAACCAATAAGTACAATTACTAAAACATTAACAAAGATAACAGACACTGCAGAATTAAATGGAGCAGATACAGGATATATCTTAACCTTAGGCAACTTTGGCACATATGACGGAGCTGTTAAGATTACACTTTCTGATAATACAATTAGGGATACTTCTGGAAATGGAAATATAATAACCGAAATTCCAGTAGGAAATCCAAATTGGGTTGAAACTGACATTAGCGATAGTGCTGATAATCCTAAATATACAGCATTTAGAAACAATATTGTAGACTTTATAAAACCAACAATTAAATATCAATATTCAGAAAATGCTAATCCAGTAATAGACCGAGAAAACAAACAAGTAAAAATTACATTTGACGCAGTTGATACAAACTTCTTAGAAAGTAACATATTATCTGTAGATGATATTAAACAAATACTTGTTGATGATTATGATGTAACAGAAACTATAACTAAAGAATTAACAAAATCTGATATTACAGATGGTTCTGGAAATGGAATTAGATATACATTAACATTATCTAATTTCGAGCTAAATAGTAATTTAGAAGATGAAATTTTCAGAAGACATAGTGGTAAAATAGAATTTGTAATTGCAGAAGGAATGGTTAAAGATACATCTGGAAATACGAACATTGAAACAAAAATAATAGTTGATAATGACAATGGTGACGACAAAGATAATTATATAAGAGCAGACTTTATTAAACCTAAATTATTCTACAAAGATAAATTTATTAGTTGGGCCAAAAGATATGCAACGGTTACAATTTCTGGTACAGATAGATTTTACAATTTTGATACTACATTAACTGCTGATGATATCTTAATTTATCAATTAAATAGAGACGGACAATATATACAAAGAACTGATTTACCAGTTACAGTAACACCTGTAAAAACAAAATATGGTTATGATTTTGTGGTTAGATTAGATGAGTTCGAAGAAGAGTTTAAACAGCTTAAATTTACTATTCCAGCAGGAAAGATTAGTGATTTAGATGGAAACCTAAATGACGAAACAGACATTATAGTAGACCTAGATAATAAGAAGCCCGTTTGGAAATATGTAGATACTGATACTTCTGCATTCTCATCAGATGGTAAGATTACTTTTGATGTTAAAGGTCAAGATACTTTCTTAGATTTAGAAAATAGTAATTTAACATCAAGTGATATAAAAATCCTAAAAGATGGTACAGACATTACTGCTTCATCAAGCATTACTGTTACAAATACAGGCTCTGATGAGGCAGAGGTCTCTAAATCTTATAAAATTGAGGTTACTAACTTAAATGATATTGGTATTTACTCTTTAGTAATTGCAAAAGATACTTTAATTGATGAGTTTAGCAACAAGAGTGCTACAACTACAATTAGTTTTTCTCAATCTGCTATAAATAGTAATACAGATAATTATAAGATGATTACTTATCATGTAACACCAGATTTTAAAGAAACACATCAAGCTTATGTTCACGAATTGATGAGTATAAATAGGTCTGGTACAAATGCAGAAAGTACAACATACCAAGCAAGTTCAATTGGAGAAATTTATGGTAATGGAGAAAATACATTATTTGCAGAACCATTTACGTATGAGAATGGAGTTCAAAAAGCATACAGCTTCAAAGGCTGGGCGGTAGCTAATGAAAAAGGATTCTCTGCTGATGATGCTACAATTTATAATTTATACGAAGAAATACCAAATACAGTAACACACCTAAATGCTGTATGGCAAGAGGCAACTGTAATCTTTGTATCTAATAAGGGCAATAATTCTAATGATGGTAAATCTCCTACATCTCCAGTTAAAGATTTGCAAACTGCATATTCTAAGTTGGATGCAGATGGAAAAGATTCAACAAATATTGTTGTAATTATGGATGCAATTGAATGGAATAGTAGTGATACTTTAACAGGCAATGCTACAATTACAAGCTTATATGCAGGTGTAGATTATAGAACACAAGGTGCAGAATTAAAGGTTTCTTCTAATATAAATGTAAATGGAGATATAATCTTTGATAATATTAAATTGTATTCTTCTTCTTCAACTGTTAACGATGGTAGCGATTATCTTGCTAATGGCGATTATTCTAATGTATTAGTTACTAATTATGGTGATGTAATTCTTGGTAGAGGTATTTCTACACCAGATGATAAATATACATTTGGAGCTGTTGTTGGTGGAAATTATAAAGAGGAAACTACTAAAAATACAATTGGTCTTCATATTTTCATAGTTGAGGCTGGTAGATATAATGACCTTATTGTTGGTAGTAGCTTAAGTAACCAAACAACAAATAGAAAATATGTTACTCATCAAATTATAATTGGTACTATGAAAGAGGCTGTAATACAACACCAGACTGCAATACAGACAAGAGGAGCTAGAAAAACTTATGCAGGAAATCCAGAAATTACAGGATATTTAGCTATGGGAGAAGTAGAAGATAGATGTTACCCATATAATCGCGATGGTGCACAAGATACTACATTAGGTTATTCAAGATATTATGCAATAACTAGATTATACAGTGGAACATTTACAGGTGATAATTCGTTTAATAAAGCAGACGAAAATGCAAGTATATATCTAAGGTCTATAAACGGATTTAATGATGGTATAATTAAATTAGATATGTATTATGGATTGGTAAACGGAAATATTTATGGTGGTTCTAGAATGGCAACTACTAAGGATAAGAATGATGCAGGACAACCAGATGTTAATATACTAAACTTCTATGGAGGATATGCTTATGGAAATGTATTTGGACATGGAGATAATGATACATCAACAGGAAACTCTGTAATTACGGCAACAGGAGAAGCTAATGTTGGTGGAGGTATATTTGGAGGTTCAAATGCAACTACAGTGGCTCAAGGAAAAATTACAGGAAATACAAATATTGTTGTAGAAGGAAGCGCAAGTGTTCAACAAATTTATGGTGGAAGTTTGGGAGTAATAGACGGTACAAATATTAATACTAATACAGGTCTAATCACAGGTGATACTAATATAACATTTAGTTCATTGATGGGAACTAATGCGATATATGGCGGTGGTTATAACTGTGGTGTTAGAGGAAGTTCTAATATTAATTATGAAGTCGGAAAGACTAATACTATTTATGGTGGAGCTTATCAAAATCAAGTACAAACTGCTACAAACATTAATATATATAGCGGAGAAGTAAATGATGTATCTGGTGGAAATGAATTAACTACTCAAAACCAATTAAATACAGATAATGCAAGTCAAAATACTAATATAGTAATTGGAGAGGCTGATAAAAATACAACTCCAACAATTACTGGAACAATATATGGTGGTGGTAAATATGACAGAGTAGGAACTACAGAAATAAGATTAGTAAAAACTGCAAAAATATTAGGTGCTGTGTATGGTGGTTCAGATTCTGCAGGTATCACAAATGAGGCTAACATCTACTTAAATGGTATTACTGCAAACACAATATATGGTGGACCAAAAACTGATGGATTTGTTACAAATTCTAATATTTACTTACAAGTAGGAACTGTAACAGATGTTTACGGTGGAGGTTATGGTGGTACAACTACAACTTCTAATGTAAATGTTGATGGAACTTCTAAAGTTACAAATGTATTTGGAGGTTCAAATACAAATGGAACTGTAGAAAATTCTAATGTTGAATTAAAAACTGGTACTTTAAACAATGTTTATGGTGGTGGAAATTCAGCAAGTGTTGGTACTGCTAATGTGAATTTAGATGGTATGAAAATTGACTCAATCCATGGTGGATCAAAAACAGCTGGAGTATCTGGAACTACAAATGTAGTATTAAATTCTGGAAATGTAACAGATGTTTATGGTGGAGGCTATGATGTTGGTGCTACAAATGCAAATGTAACTCAAAAAGGAGCTTCAGTAACTAATATTTATGGTGGTAACGAAGGTGGCTCTGGCGATGGAGGAGAAACTACAGATGCAACTGTAAATATTGTTAATTCAAATGCTACTAATGTTTATGGCGGAAATAAAGATAAAGGAATTACTAGATATACAACTATCAATATTTCTGGAAACTCTACAATATATAATCAATTATTTGGTGGAGGCTATAAAACTGATATTGGTAAATCTGGAGCAGAAGGCTCTACAACAATTAATATTGCTGGAGGAAATATATTGCCTGAAGTTTACGGAGGTTCAAATAATGGAGTAGTATATGGAAACACAAATATTAATATTGGTAAAGATGCAGTAACAGACCAGACTTTAACTGCTAGAGCAATAAACTTAAAAGCTAATATATTTGGAGCAGGTACTGTAGTAACAACAGATTATAGCGAAACTACTGTGAATGGTGAAACACATATTACTTTAGATAATAGTGCAGAATCTCCTATAACATTTAGTGGAAGTATTTATGGAAGTGGAAATGGAAATAATTATACTCCAAAAAGTGCAAAAGATGGTTCAACAATAAAAATTAAAGACTTTGGAAGTTCAGCTAAAACTCATATAATGAAATCAATTGAAAGAACTGGCAAATTGTGTATTCAAGATTCATATTTAGAGTTGGAAGGTTCTCGAGACAAATATAATTATTATAAAAATACAAGCTATACTTTAAATAGAATTACAAATGGATTAACTTTACTTGATAATTCAACACTATATACTCAGAGAGGGTTCAACATGGTTGGTGGATTCGAGAGTTTGGTTACTACAGAAGAGAATACAACAACTAAAGCAACTGCAACTATTGCAGATGGTGTAGTAACAAGAAATGTAGATAATAGATTATATACATATGAGGGTATAAACCTAATCTTTGCAAAAGAAGAAGGAGATTTAGCTAATAAAGCAGGTCAAGACATTTGGGGAGATGTAAGTGGTATGGCATTTTTCGGAATGTATAGAACAAGCCGTACTACAGAAAACAAAGAATATGACATTTATGCACCAAATTATGCAGGAACAGCTACAACTAATATGTTTGCAAATGGTACATATGTGGAAGGACGACACAAAGCAAATCATAACATTAATGTGGATGGTTTCTATACAAATGTTAAAACAGATAGCGGAAAAGCTGAGCCACAAGTAATTGATGTTACAGATAATGGAACATATTATGATTGGATAGTAGGGGCTGAAATTGTAAATTATAATACTTCTTTAATTGCTTCAACTTATTCATCAGATTCAATGGCAGAATTATCACTTAACTTTAAAAAATTTGTTAAAGATGTTTCTTATAGTGGCACAACAATTTCTGTTGATAGAGTTAGTACTAATGCATTTAGTGTTAAAGCGCAGTTAATGAACAAATTGAATATACCAACATATGCGGATTCTAGTGAAAAGGCAAATTATCAGTTTGGTTTAACAATGCAAACAACAAACTCTGGTTGGATAACTAAAGGAATTACAAACTTGTATACAGATAACAATGGTTCATTTGATGGAGATACTGTTTATAAAACTGATAATTCTGGTGAACCAGGAAATATAATATTTAAATTATATAATTCTGTTAATGTTTCAACTAATGAGGATTTAGGAAATATGAATATTGTATTAACAGGAAAATCCAAAACAGGAGAAGATGCTACTGCTGGCAAAGTATTTAAGATAGTAATAGCAGTCAATATTCAAACAAGAGTTGAAGAGTTGAATAGTGATTATGCAGCAAGTTATGTACCAAGATTTACAGATAGTATAAAAACAGAATTAAATTACACAACAGATAGCTCTGTAGATATTACATATGTACTATTGGAGAATTCTCTACAAGAAAATATATATACAACAGGAGATTATAGAGTATTATCAACTACAAGTCCATTACCAAAAGGAACTAAATTAACATTAAGAGATTTTGGACAAGGTGATGATTTAAATAAAGTTTATTATTATCAAATTGCTAGTGATACAGATTATGATGCAACAGATAATTCTACGGGAAATACTAGATATTTGTATAAATTGTCTAAATTTATAGATATGGGTGGTACAAGTTCAAGTGGTAAATATGAAGACAATAATGACCAATATTACCATAGTGGAACAGGTTATGCAATGGAAAAATACGAGCTTTCTATAGATTATATGGATACAGGTTTAAATACAAGTAAACTAGCACAAGAAACATATTTAGAATTAAGAGATTCATCTGGAGCAGCTAAATATAATAATGGAGACAAAGTATTAAAATATAATTTATATAACCAAAATGCTACAATATCAGAAAAAGTTACAACTACAGATGGAAAAACTGCATATTCAGTATATGAAAATCTATCAATACCATTCTCATTTAAGGGTGCATTGCAAGAACAAAAAACTGAAAATTCAGAAATAATTCAAGATACTAAATATTATGACAAAATTACAGGTTTAGCAGTAGAAATTACTGACGAACATGGAGAAAGAATAAAAGCTCCAGAAGTTCAAAACTTAAAACTTGTAGACAACACAGAAGTCACAGAATATACACCAGGTGCAGATGGAGTAATAAGAGTTCCACTTGCTGATGGATTATCAAAATTGCAGAATTCATATACATTGTCACTAAGTCAAAATAGTGTTCCAGCAGGACAGTATATAGCTAAAGTTTATTTCTTCTCATCATATGATGGAAAATACTATGGAGGAGAAGAAAAAGAAACACAAGAAATTTATATAACATTTATAAATAAGTTGCTAGGTTTAGCTGGTCTAGAATCAGTAGATGGTAGCAGAATTATAAGTAAAAATACTCGTTTAAATTTAGACGGTGGAGATGGATTAGACTTAACAGTAAAAGTTGGTTCACCTACATATGATACTAATATAAGAGTAGAGTTATATAAACGTAATCCAACATATACAGTTTCTGATGATGGAACAACAACTTATAGTTCAATAAGTTATACAAAAGTAGATTTAAAAGATTATCTACAAAGCTTAGATGGAAGTACGTATAAGACTCCAGAAGAGTGTGAAGGACAGAATTTGGTTACTTCTGATGGATGTAAAGAGTACATGATAATGGAGAAAAAGGAACACCCAGAAACTACAGAGCAAAATGTAGAAACAATAAGTTATGAAAATGCTATAAAAGAAAATATCAACACAGGCGAGTACAAGTTAGTGTTTAAAGCATATTATAACAATACTTTAATACAAACAATAAGGAAAACATTTATAGTAACACCTTAATAATAACTGATTAAACCGAGGGTTTGCAGGCTCTCGGTACAATCAGAATGTGAAAGGAGAAGAAAATGAGTAAACGTAAAAATGGCAAAAAATTGAATAAAGTAAAAGTTAGTGTATGCATATTTCTTATTGTTCTTATTATTGCAATAGGAGTGTTTGGTAGATATGTTTATAATGGCATAAGAGAGGCGTATTTTACTTCAAAAGCATTTTATTTTACAAGTGATTTATTAACTCTTAATAATGCTACATATCAATATGAAAACTGGGGTGGAGTTGATGCATATGAGATTAATTTCGATTTATACAGTTATGCAAATACTTTGCTTAGATTAAACTATGATTTGGAGTATTCGGTTTCTTGCGAAACTCCAGATACTGATAAAGTAACTCTACGGAATTAATTCTGTAGATGGTCCAACTTCTACAGATGGTATTATATATGCCAATACTGGAGATACTCCTAATAATGTTAGTAGATTAAAGATTGTGGTAACTCCTAAAAGTCAAATTCAGGAAAATGAAAAAATTACTGTAAAGATTAAGGCTAGTACACAAGAACCATATAAAAAACAGATTTCTTGTGAAATTACTTTAAGAGTAAAACAGTATACTTTAAATAGTTACATAATCGAAGACGTTCCTAATAGAAATTATGCAACTCTAAAAATAGTTAATGCACAAGCAACAGGTTTGCCTGTTACTTTGGAATTTGACCCTGATGTGGTAAGAATTGATTTGGCAGATGAGGCTTTTGTAAATAGAACTACAGGAAGTGAAGAAAAAAATGCAAATGGCTATATTAGAAAGTTTATTTTTACAATGGATAAAGAGTCGGTTAGAAATATTAAATTTTATAAAGTTGATATGTCTAAAGATTATACATTTCCTTCTGGAAGTGCAACATCTGTAATAAAAGTAATTAACGAATAATTTTTATTTTTTGGAACTCTAAAATATGGCTCAAAATGCGGTATTTGTAGGGTTCCAATAAATAACATATATGTAAGAAATTTATTATAAAAAAGTATAGACTTTTAAAAAAAGTTATGGTATAAAATATAGTAGGGAAAAAAGGAGGAAAAGAATGAAAAAGGTAAGAAAAGGTAAAAAAATTTTAATATCTGCAATAGTTATATTTATTGCTATTATTGTACTAGTTGTGGTATTGGTAGTTAATAAAAGTAAAAACAAAAACGAAAACCAAACACCAACTGAAACAGATACGGTTATCTCATTACCAGATACAACTTATAGTGACATGGAAGTTAGCAACATCAGTATGGAATATCTAGCTGACCAAGACAAAACTATGGTTTCATTGTCAATATTAAATACTACAAATGAAAACGTATCAAACGAAAAATTAAATGCAATTTTAATTGGTTCTGATGAAAATGTTTTAGGACAAATGGAAACATATATCCAAACTTTAGATGCTGGTGACCAATACAATATAAGTGTGGTTTTAAAAGGAAATCTAACTGGAACAAAATTAATAAAATTAGAAAAAGTAACTGATAATCAATAGGTTTATAGGTAAAACCATATAAAAACCTAAATAAAATAGTAAGCAAGGATGAAAAAAATGAAAAAAGTACTAGGAACTATATTATTTGTATTATATGCCATAATTGCAATAACTGTAACTGTTTTGCTATTATCATATAATGATTATAACAATAGCCAAATCGGTGGCTACACTGTGTATATAGTTAAAGATGATTCTTTAGAACCAGAATATAAGCAAGGTTCTATACTATTAATTAAAAGCACAAATGATAAAAATGTGCAAGTTGGTGACAAAATGTTCTTATACAAAGTTATAAATAGCCAAGAGTATGAGGTAATAGAAAGAACTTTGGAAAGCAAAAAACAACAAGGAAGACATATAGTTTATTATGTAGAAAATGAAGAAACTTATGCTAATGACTATTTTATTGGCAAAACTAGCGATGTTGTTGTTATACAAGGATGGGGCTATGTTTTGAATTTGCTAGAATCTAAATGGGGATACTTATTCTGCGTTGTAGTTGTATCTTTACTTCTATTCTTACAAGAAGTATTTGAGTTAGCAATGGAAATTAAATATGGCGGAGGTAAGAAGAAATCAAAAGCTGTGGAAGCAGAGTTTGAAGAGGAGCCAGAAGATGAAAAAAATGCAGGACGTGCTGAAGCGGTTGCACATAAGACTGCAGAGGGTGCGCATAAAACTGCAACAAAAACTACAACAAGGAAGCCTGCAACTAAGACTACTACAAGAACTAGAACTACAAGTTCAGCAAGTGCAACAGGTACAGCAAAGCCTAGAACTAGAACTACAAGTTCAGCAAGTGCAGCAAAGAAAGCGGCAACAGCAACTAAAACAACAAGTTCAGCCAAAGGAGCAAGTGCTAAAAAAACATCAAAAGAGGAAGAATAAATGAAGAAATTATTAACAGTTTTAGTATTAATAATGTTAATTATATCTTTGTTCCAAATAGCTAATACTTATGCATTATACAAAGAGCAACTAAGTGGAGATTATTCAAATCTATTAGGTATATGGGCAATAAAAGTAAATGGAGTAGATATATCGTCAGGTGGGGAAAATCTGACCTTTACAATGACAGAAGACAATCTAACATATTTAGATTCTGCTCATGTAAAGAGTCAAAAAATTGCGCCAGGAACGCAGGCGTGTTTTGAGATTATAATTGACCCAACCAACACAGATGTATCTATTCTATATACGCTGGATATACAACTTAATAATGTAACAACAGCAAGAATGAGTTTAGTAAGAGTTGAAAACTATTTCCAAAAAGATGGAGAAACAGAGCAAATTACTAATGCAGAAGTAAATACAGAAAATGAGCTTCATAAACATACTGCAATAATACCAGTAGACAAGATAAACAGCAAATATTTAAATCATGTTAAATTATATTTTGAATGGAATAATGTAGAAGAAAACAATGAAGCAGATTCAACATTAGGACAAACCGAAAATGCCAAAATATCAATACCACTAGAAATAAATTTAAAACAATATACAGGAGAAGTGATTAGCAATGGAACATAATAAAATATTTAAAATTGCAAAGAAATGCATAATAAATTTAGTAATATTTTTATTAATGTGCATTGCTATTTTTGCAATATGGGGTTTAATACAAATAAATGTGCAGAATAAAGAATATATTAATATATTCGGATATTCAGTACTTAGCACAGAAACTGGAAGTATGGCGCCAACAATTCAAAAAGGTGACATTATAATAATCAAAATAGGTGATGAAATAAAGGAAAACGATATTATAACATACAAAAAAGACAATGTGCTAATTACTCACAGAATAGTAAGCATTACAGGAGACACTATTATTGCAAGAGGAGATTACAACAACACTGATGATGAGCCAATAAAGAAAGATGCAGTTATAGGTAAAGAGGTTTTTGTTATAAAAAATGTCGAAATATGGAAAAAAGTATTTTCTGATAAAAATGTAATAATACCAATAGTTATAACAGTAATTTTATTTATAATACTAGTTTCATACAAAGAAAGAACAGGTGAGGAAGATGTTAGATAAAAAGAAACTAAAGAAAAGTTTTTTTGTGCTTTTGCTAATAGCAATAATAATAATAATAGCAATAATTTTAATAAGAAAAACATTATCTAGATACGAAACAACAGCAAATTCAGACAAAGATGTGGACGTAGCATTTTGGATAATAAATGACGATTTTAAAGCTGGAAAAATCTTGATAAAAGACATCTATCCATCAACAAATTCATTTGACTACAAATTTACAGTATCAAACTTTAAAGCAAATGAAGATGGAAGCATCAGCAAAAGAGCAGAAACAGACTTAGAATATGGATTGACTTTTACAACTACAACAAATTTACCATTAGAATATCAAATAGAAAAAAATGGAACCATTTTAGATACGACACAAGAAATAATAACAGATGAAGATGGAACTTATTATAGAAAAATATCTTTAGATACAGCGCAAATGGCACAAGGAACAGATGTTGTTGATAATTTTGTCATAAAAGTAATATTCCCAAAAGATAATGATATAAATGCAGAATATTCAGATTTAATAGAATATATAAAAATGGATTTAAATGCAAAGCAAATAGTGGAGTAAATAGTAGAGTAATAGACTGCACCGATGGGACCGGTTCTTAACGGTGCAGTAAACATAACGCAAAAATGCACCGTTAAGAACCGGTCCCAAACGTGCAAAATGGCTGAAAGGGGCATAAAATGAATAGTTTGATGGATTCGTATCTAAATTTTACAGAAAAGAAAATAAAGAAATATATGAAGATAATTTTTGCTACATATTATGATGAAGAGATTGTAGATGAGTTCTTAAGAACTTATATAAATGCAAGATATTATAATGTTCAAAATACAGACAAACCGGCAAGAGCTTTTTATTTAAGAATTTTAGATGAATTGGAATACAAAGAGGATTTGTTGATGGAAAAATGCGAAGAAGAGGCAGAAAGCCTAGACGAAAAGCAAGCCAAATTGAACAAGATTCATAAAGTTAAAGAAGTTTTTGGATATGTTTTATTTTTCGACAACGTTAGAAATATTGAAAATTTTAAAAGTATTGACAGTCTTAAAGAAATTATAGAGAAAATTATAGATTTAGTTAACTCTGATTACGAGATTAAAAATCCAAAAGATGTTGAGGACAAGCTTTACAAAGAAGTTAAAAGTAACATGATTGATAAAGATGTTTTTTTAGAAAAGTTCGAAACTGATGAGTTTTCATTAAGCTTTGAGGCTACAGAGTTTAATGAAGATTTGTATAATATTAAGTTACAACATAATGTTAAAATGCCAATGCAATATAGTGAAAGGGCAATAGAGAAGGTATTTACAGAAGGAATTATTGCAGAGGATAAGTTACAAATTGAATATATTTTGCTAAGCACAATCGCTATAAGAGATATTGTTAATAGCAATTTTAAAGATGCGTATATTGCAGAGTTTGAGCCTTCTTTGTTTAAGAAAAAACAAAAGTTGAATGGAATTTTAGATTTAATTAGTAATCAGGCTTTGCAGGAGAAAATTAATCTGAATATTAGTTATTCTGATTATAAGAAAAATCAAAAAAATGTGCTAGATTATACTAGCAAAGGCTACAATTTTGTGATTACTTTAGATGAGGCTGTAAAAAGTGTTGAGGATGTAGAAAAATTGAAGATGTTTAAATTGGTTATTGCACCAAAAGATTTAGTATTATATAAACAAATTAAAGAAGATAACTCATTAACAAATGTAATGGTAAATTAACGAAATGATGTGATTTTCGAAAGGAAGAAAAAATATGGAAACATACGGAAGATTTTTATTTGAATTTTTACACCAATTCTTTTCTGGATTTGGAGAGATTTTTGGTGGCTTATGGAGAGGAATACTTAGTATTTTTAATGTTCCAGGATATTATTATATAATTCAAAATTATGCAAATGATTTTAAAGTATCAGAATGGTTTTTGACTGGATTAGCTATTATTTGTATGCTTGTTGTTATTGGAGGAATTGATGGAATAATAGCATTTTTCTTGAAAAAGCATATAAAATGGAGAAAAAAGGTTCTTGACCAAGAAGAATTATTAAAACAAATTGATACTTTAAATGGGCAAGTTGAAGAATTGGTTGATGAAAAACTTAAATTGCTATCTATGAAAACTCCAGAATTGGGTGTAAATTCTAATGGAATAAGTACAGGAGCTGATAGAACTGCACTTGCTGCTGCTCAGTCACAGGCTAATGATGAAGAACAAATTGACCCTAATAGTCAAAGTAGATTCTCTAAATTAACTTTAATAGACCAAGAATATGCAAAATATAAACAAAAAGATTATCACGATTCATTTACACTACCAGAATTTTGTTATAGATTTAGAAATTTTGCAGCTAGTAAGTTAAAATTGTATTATAGTGAAAAAATGATTAGATTATTCGTATCAGCTATAGCTTCAACAAAGCTAGTTATCCTACAGGGTATTTCTGGTACTGGTAAAACTTCTATATCTCTTGCTTGGGGTAACTTTGTAAAGCATCCTTCTTGTGTTGCTTCAGTACAGCCTTCTTGGAGGGATAGAACAGATATTTTTGGGTACTTAAACGAGTTCACTAAAAAGTTTAACGAAACAGATTTCTTAGCATATTTGTACGAAGCTGGATATACTGATGAAATTTTTACAGTAATCCTAGACGAGATGAACTTGGCGCGTGTTGAGTACTATTTTGCAGAAATGTTGTCAATTCTAGAAATGCACAGTACAAAAGATTGGAAGATTGAGGTTGTGCAAAGCTCATGGCCAACAGACCCTAAAAAGTTAATAAGAGGTAAATTACAAATTCCACCAAATGCTTGGTACATAGGAACAATCAATAACGACGACTCTACATTCATGGTAACAGATAAGGTATACGATAGAGCTATGCCTATAGATATTAACGAAAAAGGTATTGAATTTGAACCTGATGATATTGATGCACTTGATGTTAATTATTCATATTTAAATGGTCTATTTGAAAAAGCTATGGTAGATTATGCAATTTCAACGGCTACTTTAAAGAAAATTGATGACATGGATAACTACACAATTAAGCACTTTAGAGTTGCTTTTGGTAACCGTATTGTAAAACATATGAGAAAATTCGTACCTGTTTATGTAGCTTGTGGAGGAGATGAAACTGAAGCTGTAGATTACTTTATGGCTAAAAAGGTTTTAAGAAAATTCGAAGCTCTTAACTTGGCATTAATTAGAGATGAAATTGACGGATATATAGAATTCTTAGATAAAAACTTTGGTAAAGGCAAAATGTCTGAATGTATAGAATTCTTACTAAGATTGAAGAAGATGTCATAGAAAGGATAGAAAAGTAAATGGACTTAAATGTAATGAAACTTGCCAATATGGAAAGTGGACAATCATCACAGGATTTTTTGAACAAGGTTGATTCTAAATTAATGATTGATGTTAACAAAAGTCAAATTGTAGAAAATGATGAATGGATTGATATGGTTGAGTTTTCACTTCCACATATAGAAAAGGCTTTGACAAAAGAGATTAAAAATATTGTTACTGAAGAGGAAATAATAAAAATTGAATTAATTAAAAAGGTAAGTGTTGAAAGTGTAAAACATTTGTCAAAAAACGTAAACTATGTTGATAAATTTAATCAGAAAACAGGAGAAGTAATTCCTAAAAAGATTTTGAATGCATATAAAGAAGAGACTTTTATTACATATGAAAATAGATTCTTATACAGCCTTATAAAATTGATTGAAGATTACATGTATTTGCGCGAAAAAGACCAACAAACCGAGTATAAAGGTAAGAATGAAGAAAAGGCAAATTATCAAGCTGAAGTTAAATACAAAAAAGAAAAAATTAAAGTTAACTTTGATTATTCATCAGAAAGCAATATTGGCGCTAAAAAGTCAGATGATACAGCTGAAAGAATTCAAGATATTAAAAAGAAAATTAAAGATTTAAAGACTACTAATGTATATCAATTATTACAATCAAAAAGGATTACTCTTGTAAAATCACCTTTAAAAATGACTAATGTATTGTTAAAAAATGTGCATTTTCAATATGCGGTCAAATTGTGGAATTATTTAAGCGAACAAATAGAAATAAAAGATAAAGCAGTAAAAACAAATAAAGTCTATGAAGAAAATGGAATTGCAAAAAAACTTGTAGATGAAAATGTATTTTTAATGCATTTGATTTTTAAAAATCGTGATATAGAAGAGAAACTGAAAGGTCAAAAAAAGAGTGCATTAGAGGATAAAAAGGCAAGAAAAGAATTGACTGATGATTTGATAGAAAAAATAATTGAGTTAAATCCTGATATATCTGACAAGGATTTGAAGCAGATGATTGCAGATAAACTAATATTAATGAAAACTCGTAAGTTAATTTCTTTAAAACCTATTGAAGATAGATTTAAAGAGCGAATTAATAAATATATGGTACTAGCAAAAGAAGTGAGGTTAAAATAAAAATGAATGACGAAAGAGAAAATGTGGGGAGAAAGTGTGTTCAAATTATTTGGAATATATTTTCTAGAATATTAACAATAGCTGTGATACTGGTATGTATAGTAATTATAGTACAAAAGGTAAGTAATAATAAGGAGTCATTTTTTGGATATAGAATATTCAGAGTTCAAACAGGAAGTATGATTCCGAAGTACCAAATAGGAGATGTTATTCTTGTAAAAGAGAAAGAGCCAAGCAAAATTAAAGTTGGTGATGACGTTACATATAATGGAGAAGCTAGTTCTGTTAAAGGACTGTTGATAACCCATAGAGTAATAAATATCGAAGAGATTGATGGTCAAAGAGTTTTCCATACCAAAGGTATTGCTAACAATTTGGAAGACCCTATTGTATATGAACATCAGATTAATGGAGTAGTTCAAAGCAAATTATATATTTTAACATTTATTTGTACTTTGTTTAATAATAAATATGTATTCTATTTTTGTGGAATCTTACCTTTATCTATATATGTAGTTTTTAGATTTTTTAAAGGAAAGCGTTACGAAGATATTGAAAGGGAAAACAGATGAGAAAAAAAAGGATAGTGTTTTTTTTAGAAATATTGTGTATTATTTCATTATTGATTACAATGTTATCTATACAAAGAACTTATGCAAGATATTTTGAAATGGTTGATACAACATATGATACACATATTAAAAGATGGCTAATTAAAGTTAATTCACACAATATACATGAAGAGCAGACTCTTACAGAAGTTATGCAACCTGTTTTAGTAGAAGATGAAAACAGAAATAGCAATGTTTTAGTTCCTGGTGGAACTGGATATTTTGATATGGTATTAGATTACAATTATGTTGATGTGGCTTTTCAGTATGAATTTTCTATAGAACAGCTTAATACCAACCAATTAGCGGATTTTGAGTTATATGGATATGAAATAATTGATGGCGATACTTCAACTGTTACAGAAACAAATGAATTGAAGGGCGTAATTGAACCAGAGACTGATGTTAATAGTGCAGGAGAAAAGATTCGAGAAGTAAGGTTTTTGTTTAGATGGAATGATGGTGATGGTAGTACTATGAATAATCAAGCTGATACGCAGTTTAGAGGCGAAGCAAATACTAATCAGCAAGATTTACATACTATTTTAAACTATAGAGCGACTTTAAAGTTTAGTCAGTATATACCAACAACATAAAAAGAGGGGTGAAAATTGATGGAAATTAAAAATATTAAAACATCAAAATTAGAAAATAAAGAATTATTAGATGTTCAAAAACAAGTTGAAAGTTTTTTAAAGTTTTTAAATACTGAATATGATACTGTTAAAAAATTAGAGGAGGAAAATTCATGAAAGAATTAGTAGAAAATGTAGAAAAACAAATAGCAACAGATAAAGAGGTCATTTCAGTTTTACCAAGAAATGGTATAAAAGCTATAAAAACGTTGGCTCAAACAATACTAGAAATGCAAGAAAAATATGAGGCAGTTAATGAGACATTGGTAAAGGAAATTAAAGCTAGATATAGCGAACTTACAGAGGTTGAGGCCAATAAAGAAATCCCTCAAATTGAAACTGAGATAATGAAATATGATGTAGCTGTTAAAAACACAGATACTCGCTCATCTTTTGAAAAAATGGGATTGGATAAAGTTACATATAATATTAATGGATATTATAAAAGCAATTTAGAAAGATTGAATAAAGAGTTAATTGACTGTGTAAAACAGTTCGAAAGTGTTGGAATAAGGCTAGATGAGAACGATTTTGATTTGAGCGAATATTCTAAAAAATACATGTCTGTTTTATTAAAAGAGGCTTATGATGGCAATATCAATTCTGAAATAATTAAAAATACTTTTGAAAAGGTGTATTGGGAATGTTCTGATGTTGTTTCTCATTTGTATGCATGTGTAAGATACATTTATGACAAATATGAAAATGAGATTGATAAATTTTACGAAAACAAAGCAGAAGAGATATTGAAAAGCTTCAAACTAACTCCAGAGGAAGTTGAAGAAAAAAAGGCTGAGATGATTAAAAAGAAAAATAGAATTGAAGCTACCGATAATAAGATTATTTTAGATAAGTTTTTTACAGGTGCACTAAATATAAATGATTATAAAGGTGATAACTATAAGAAGATTTATATAGAGCTAACTGATAAAGATGTTTCTGATATGTCTGATTCTGAAAAAGCAGAAATGGATGAGAATATTGAAAAGTTAAATGAAAATTTAGATGAATATGCTAAATATTCTGAATATAAATTCTTAGTTGATGAAATATTAAAGATAAGAGCTGAAGAAGAGAAAAAGCTTCAAGCCAAAAAAGATAAAAAAAGTAAAAATACAGATTATGATTTGACTAGAGAGAAACTTAAAAAATTGAAATCAGAAATTTTTAAGTTAAATGGCAAAATTGCTAAACCTAAAAAAAGTCTTTTTGGAAAGAAAAATGACAAAAAAGATAGTTCTGCTATTTTACAAAGAAACAACTTGATTTTAGAATTGAAAAATACTTATATGGATTTAGACAATGAAATTTTAAGAAAGAAAATAGTTGAAAATATTGATGATACATCATCTTTACTTGATGTACTTAAACTTGCAAGTAGTTATTATTGGTTTATGGCCAAATCTATGATTGCTAAAAATGAAGAGATAACAGATAAAGAGATTGGCGATACTGCTAAAAAGATTAGAGATTTTATTAATTTTTCTAATTTTTCTGTAATAAATTATATCAAAATTAGTGATACCAAGGAATTGGCAGTTATAATTAAAGATAAATATAAATTGTTTGATATGCAAGTTTCTAAAGAGAATTTTCAAGAAGACAATATTGAGGATTTGATTAAGAAGGTTAAGATTGTAAGCAATTATAATAATATACAAAAAAGTAAATTTTCTGTTGAGGATTTAGAGTATATTACAACAGTAAAAGAAATGAAATAATATAGGGTGAGGACAAAATTGGAATATGATGTTGAAAAACTTTCTAACAAAATTAGAAAGAAAAAAAGGACAAAGAGGCTATTTAAAATTATAATACTTGTTTGTTTGATTATACTTTTTCTGATTAATTTGATTTTATCATTTGAAGAACATACTCATATTTTGGGAATATATATGTTTAATATTGTTTCCGAGAGTATGGAGCCAACATTTTATAAAAATGATTTGGCTGTTGTAGGAAAATGTCAACTGAGTGAGTTGAAAAAGGGTGATATTATAACATTTAAACAGGATGATAGAATTATTTCACACAGAATATTACAAATTACTAAAGAAAAAGGTGATATTAGATTTATTACTAAAGGCGATAATAATGAAGTTGCAGATAAAGACGCAGTACTACCAAATGATGTTTATGGAAAAGTCTGCTTCATTATTCCTAAATTAGGAATTGCAGTTCATTATATACAAAATGCGCGAGGCTTGATTAATGTATTTATTTTTATGTTTATTTTATATTTTTTGGTTAGCCTTAAAGATAATCAGAAAAATAGCAGAAAAATTAAAAGGAAGAAATATGAAATTAAGAAGCTTAGGGATAATTACAATGTATAAAAGAGGTATGAAATATGGAGAAAAAGATATTTCGAATAGTATTTAAAGTAATATATCAAATAATTGTTATAATATGCTTGATATTAGCTGCTGTGATTATAATGCAAAAGGTCACTGATAGCAACAGGTCAATTGCAGGATACAGAATATTTAGGGTCATTACAGGAAGTATGGAGCCAGAATATGACGTTGGCGAAGTTGTTATTAGCAAAGAAGTTCCTACTAAAGATATTAAGGTTGGAAACGATATTGTATACATTGGAAGAAATGGTGAATATAGTGGAAAGATTATCATGCACAGTGTTATTGCAATTGATAAAGACGAAAATGGTAATTATAATTTCCATGCCAAAGGTTTACACAGCAGTAGTGTGGAGGATCCTCAAATTAAAGAAAACCAAATTTATGGAGTTGTTAAATACAAATCAAAAATATTAACTGTATTATACAAATTAGCAACTAATATATACACGGTATTTGTCATCATTTTAGTTTTAGTATTAAATGTGTTTATTGCTTTTACTGGAAATAGAAAAGACAAAGTACAAAAACTTAGTGAGTCAACTTATATTGATGAAGATGAAGAAGTTGATGAGGACGAAGACGTTATCGACGAGGATTCGGGGAATGTAGAAAATACTGACGAAGAAGAGTAAATTTACAAAAGAAGGAATGGAGGATTTATGAATATATTACGTGAATTCAGACGAGTAAAAAAGCGAAGTATGTCGTCAAGGATTAGATTAGTTTTGATTTTTGCTGTAATATTAATAGTAAATACTTATGCATGGTTTAGTACAGAGCGAGCCATTAGCACCAAGGGGCTAGAGGCTTCGATAACACCATGGGATATTAAATATTATGTTGATGGAAAAGAAGTTTTGGACGAAGATGTTACTTTTACAATTGACGAATTATATCCAGGAATGCCTAGCAGAGAGGATAATGTTCATGTTTATAACATGAGCACAACCAGTTCTGCTATAAGTTATGAATTAATATCGGTTAAAGTTTTTGGGCAAGAAGTATTAAGTCAATTAAAAGAAGATGGAGAAATCCAATCTGATGGTAACACCGTCAGGATTTTTGCCAATAACAATTCATATCCTTTTGATATAAGTTATACATATGACAAAACAAGAATTGATGGGGAATACAAAGATGATGAATCGACTCCAAATGCAGGTGCCAAGTTTTCGCTTAACGTAAATTGGGATTATAAAGGAAACGGTACTGAAGATGAAAATTTAGCCAAAGATGTTTTAGACACAAAGTTTGGAAAAGATGCATACAAATATTACCAAAATGGAGAAAATGATTCATCTAAAGCAATTGAAATTGTTGTAAAGATAACAACATCAATGATTAAGGAAAAGAAATAACTTGTAATAAAAATGTAATAAAAATGTAATATTAAATTCATTGACAATAAAATTAAGACTGAGTATAATGTTAATAGAATTGTTGAAAAAAAATATTTTTTGAAGAACCAGGTGAGATTATGGCGAATAAAGTAGATGAAACAAAAAATGAACCTACACTTGAAGAACAAATTGATGAAAAAACAGCTAGTACACGACTGGAAGAAAAGGCAAAAAAAGAAAAAAGAAAGCGAACCAGAAGAATTGCATTTAGAGTTCTGTTAGGGCTTATAGTAATATTTATGATTAATGTATATATTATTTTATCAATATTTTATAGAGGCGAAAATTTTACTGTAACACTTGACAGTGAGTACGGAAGAGAGAGTGGATTAGTTATATACGAAGACAGAAATCAAAAGTATACAAGAACTTTTTTAAGATCTAAAGATATTGACTTTTTTACAGATATATCAGTCAACTGGCTACCAGAAAATATCGACAATGAGGGCGATGGCTCACACAATGGAAGAAACTACATTGCTTATACTTTTTATGCAGAAAATATGGGACAAGATACAATTAACTATTGGACAACCATAAAAATTGATGACATTGTAAAGAATGTAGATGAAGCTATTAGGGTCATGGTTTTTAAAAATGGTAATAAGGTTATTTATGCAAAGAATAACAGAGAAACAGAGCTACCTGAACCAGATACAGTGCCATTTAAAAATGAAGATACTGTAATGTTAGAGTTATCAGAGAACTTCAAAGTGGGAGATATTGATAAATGGACTGTTGTTGTTTGGGTAGAGGGGGATGATCCAGAGTGCAAAGATGATTTAATTGGTGGAGAAATTAAAATGCATATGACTCTTACCGAAGAACATATATTGCAGGATGATGAAATTCCACAAAACCAATAAAAGAAAAACAAAAGACAAAAAATGTTTATAAAATTTACCAATAAAAAGAAAATAAAAGAAAAGGAAGGAAAGAAAAAATGAGAGAAAAAAATCAAAAAGATTCAAGAAAAAGATTAAATGCTTTAATTTTATTAGTAGCATTTACAGCCGTATTGTTGATTGTTTCAACATATGCATGGTTCTCTACACAGAGAAATGTAGTATTAAATGGACTTAGTGGTCAAGTAAACGTGGCAGAAGGACTACAAGTATCATTAGATGCAAAACACTGGGTAAACTCAATAAATTTTAGTGATTTTACTCAAACAAGTGCAACATCATGGACTGTAAAAGATTCTGCAACAACAACATATTTAGATGCAGGAAAAACATTCCAAGCACCAGCAGAAGGAATTACAAATGTAGTTCCAACAGAATATTTACCAGTTTCAACAACAGCTCAACAAGATGAAGGAATAGGAAAAACAGGACTTATAATGTATAATGGTACATATACAGATTCTGAAGGTTTAAAAGGTATAGATATAGCGACAGAAGCATCAGATTCAGGATTCTTTGCATTTGATTTATATTTAATGAATACTACATCTGGTGAGTCAACAACAGACAAACTTCAATTGGATTCAGTTTCAGATGTAATTGGTACAAATGAAGCAACAGGTATCCAAAATACTGTAAGAGTAGGTTTAGCGTTATATGGAAATTCTGGAGCTGCAATGAAAATTGGACAAACTACAGAACCAGATCAAGCAGCTATTATAGCAGGAACATCTACAGAGAAAAATATAACAGATGTTGCAATTTGGGAACCAAATGCTGATGCACATGCTGATACTATAGTAAACTCAAAATCTAACTCACTAAAATTATTAGATAATGATAATACTACATATCAATTAACAGCTAATGCAGCAGGAATTTCAACTTTTGCTAATGGAAAAAAATTACCTACATATGCTTTAACAGCAACTTCAAAAACAACTGGAACAATTAAAGATGTATATGATTGGAAAAATAATCCTACTACAACAGGCTTAACAAAACAAAATACAACACAAACAGTTGCTCAAACAGGTACAGATGATGCAAGACCTGCTCCAATTGACTTAATGAGCGCTGCAAATGGAACTACTCCTGTTACAATTATAGCAAATCAATATCAAAAAATGAGAGTTTATGTTTGGATTGAAGGTCAAGACCCTGACTGTATCAACTATGCTTCTTTAGGACAAGGCTTAACTTTAAATCTTGGATTAAGCAAACCAGAAAATACTTAAGATGATAACTAATAAGAAATATATAAGAACAGAAGAGACTACATATTAAGCGTAGTCTCTTTTCGATGTGTGAACAAACATTGACCGGTCTCTGCGGTGCAATTTTTTTCGTGAATTTTTTATAAATAAATCTTGACAACATCAAAATGAGAATGTATAATGTACTCAAATTTTTTATATAGCATTATTTATATTCAAAACATTTATTAATTTTTCAAAGGAGTTTTTACTTCATATTAATAATTAAATCTATTTTTAGATTAAATCAAAATTTTTAAGGAGGATGGTAAGATGAGTGAAGCCAACGAAAACAACAGTAGCAATAATGAGTTGTTGCTACAAATTTTGCAAACATTAAATATGTTTCAACTACAAACTACAGCTTCTTTTAATGAATTAAGAGCTGAAATAAAAGAAAATAAAAAAGAGATACAAAAGAGTAGAGAAATTGAAAATGCACATTGGGAAGAGAACAAAAGGCTTTGGGCAGAAAACAAAAAACGTTGGGAAGAGAATGACAAACGCTGGGAAGAGAATAACAAACGCTGGGAAGAGAATGACAAACGTTGGGAACAAAATGAAAAAACAAGAGAAAAAGAGCATCAAGAATTGTTGGATATTCTTTTACAGTTTGACATTACGATATCAACAAAATTAGGAGACCCAAATGTAGAAAAAATGAAAAAAGTGCTAGGAATGTAAGGTTACATAAGGTTGAACACTTGACAATTTATACTGAATTTGTTATAATCTATATCAGATTGCCAAAGGGGCAAAGAAGAGATTTTATTTTAATGTATTAAAGAGAGAGAAAAAGTGAATAATTAAAAGGGCGGAAATAAGCGGGAATAAATAGAAGAATTTAAATATGCATGAATACTTTAAAAATATTCATGTGTATTAGTGAACTCTATATTTAAAGTTTTGAAGAATTATTGTTAGCCCACTATTGTTCTAATTATTAATTATGTACGTAAAATGAAATTTAATAGTAAAATTAGAGATAGAGAGGAGAAAAATTAGATTATGACAGATGAAAACAATGCTTTAAAAGATAAAGAGCAAGTAAAAAAAGCAAAAAGTGTTTCAAAAACTACAGCAGAAAAAAGAAAGAACACAACAAGAAAGAGTACAACAAGAAGAAATTATAGTAAAAATGAAGAGAAAGACTTAAAAGAAGTAAAAGTCGAAGAAAAACCAGAAAAAAAGAGAACAGCAAAAACAAGAAATACAAGAGGAACAAAAAAGGCAGATATATTCAAAAAATCAAAATTAAAAATAATTCCATTAGGTGGATTACATGAAATCGGAAAAAATATAACAGTATTTGAATATGAAGATGAAATAATAATAGTAGATTGTGGTATATCATTCCCAGAAGATGACATGTTAGGGGTTGATTTGGTAATACCAGATGTAACATATTTAATAAAAAATCAAGAGAAAATAAAAGGAATGGTTATAACTCATGGACATGAGGATCACATAGGCGGAATTCCATATTTCCTAAAACAAATTAATGTGCCAATTTATGCAACAAGATTAACTGTAGGGTTGATTAATAATAAATTGGAAGAACATAAACTATTAAGAAGTACAGAAATGCATACTGTAAATCAAGGAGATACAATCAAACTTGGACAAAATTTTAAAGTAGAATTTATTAGAAGTTCTCATAGTATACCAGATTCAGTAATGTTAGCAATTACGACACCAGCTGGAACAGTGTTACACACAGGAGACTTTAAAGTAGATTATACACCAATTGATGGACAAATTATGGACTTTGGTAGAATTGCAGAATTAGGACAACAAGGAATTTTAGCATTAATGGCAGATAGTACAAATGCTGAAAGAAGAGGATTCACAATGTCTGAAAGTTCTGTTGGAGAAGTATTTGAAAAATTATTTCTAAATTGTACCAAAAGAATTGTTGTTGCAACATTTGCTTCAAATGTGCACAGAATTCAACAAATTGTAAATTCAGCAGTAAAATATGGAAGAAAAATAGCTGTATGTGGTAGAAGTATGATAAATATGATATCTACAGCAATTGAACTTGGGTATATAGACTGTCCAGAAAATTTATTTATTGATATAGATATGATTGGAAGCTATACAGATGACCAACTTGTAATTATTACAACAGGTAGTCAAGGGGAACCAATGTCAGCTTTAACAAGAATGGCAGCAGGGGACCATAGAAAAGTAAAAATTACACCAAATGACTTAATTATAATATCAGCGACACCTATTCCAGGTAATGAAAAATATGTTTCTAAGGTAATTGATGATTTAATGCAATTAGGTGCAGAGGTTGTATATAGTGCATTAGCTGATGTTCATGTTTCTGGACATGCTTGCCAAGAAGAACAAAAATTGATATTAGCTTTAGCTAAACCAAAATATTTTATACCAGTTCATGGTGAATATAGACAATTAAGGGCTCATCAAGAAACAGCAGAATTAATGGGAATAGATAAAGACAATATATTCATGTTAACAAATGGTAGAGTTCTAGAAATGAATGAAGAAGAAGCAAGATTTAATGGCTCAGTACCAAGTGGAAGAGTATTAGTAGACGGCTTAGGTGTTGGGGATGTTGGAAATATAGTTTTAAGAGATAGACAACATCTTGCACAAGACGGTCTTATAGTTATTGTATTAACAATGGATTCTCAAACAGGAGAAGTTGTTGCAGGTCCTGATGTAATTTCAAGAGGATTTGTATATGTTAGAGAATCAGAAAATTTAATGGATGATGTAAAGAGTGTTGTGAGACATGAGGTTTCTAAATGTGAAGAAAGAGGAGTTCGTGACTGGTCAACAATTAAGTCAACTGTTAAAGAAAATTTACGTGATTACTTGTTTATTAAAACAAAGAGAAATCCAATGATTATACCAATAATAATGGAAGTGTAAGAGTTTGTTCAAAATAAGTAATACAGAAGGAGAATAAAATGGATTACAAAGATTTAGCAAATTTAATCTTTCCAGACGTGGAAGAAATATCATATTATGAAGAAAAATACCCAGAAAGAGATTTACCAGAAGGAGCAATAGTTACAAGATTTGCTCCTAGTCCAACTGGGTTTGTGCACATAGGTGGTTTGTATCAGGCCTTGGTAGCAAGAACTGTTGCAGAGCAAACAGGAGGAGTATTCTTTTTAAGAGTTGAAGATACAGACCAAAAAAGAGAAGTAGAAAATGGAGTAACAGGAATAGTAAATTCTTTAAAAGATTTTGATATGGCACCAGATGAAGGAATGATTTCTGATACAGAAGAAATTGGAAATTATGGACCATATAAACAAAGTTTAAGAAAAGAAATATATCAAGCTTATGCAAAATATATGTTAGAACAAGGAAGGGCATATCCATGTTTTTGCACACCAGAAGACTTAGATGAAATAAGAAGCAAGCAAGAATCAGCTAAATTAAGAACTGGATATTATGGAGTTTGGGCAAAATGCAGAAATTTATCTGTTGAAGAAATGGCAGAAAAAATAAAAGCTGGAGAACCTTACATAATTAGATTTAAATCACCAGGAAGAGAAGATAGAAAGATTAAGCACAAAGATGTTATCAAGGGAAATGTAGATTTTCCAGAAAATGACCAAGACATTGTAATAATAAAGGCAGATGGACTTCCAACATATCACTTTGCACATGCAGTTGATGACCACTTAATGCACACAACACATGTAATAAGAAGTGATGAATGGTTATCATCAGTTCCATTACATTTGCAATTATTCCATGAATTAGGATTTAAAGCACCAAAATATGCACATATTTCACCAATTATGAAAAATGATAATGGTGGAAAACGTAAATTGAGTAAAAGAAAAGACCCAGAAGCAGCAGTTTCATATTACAAAGAACAAGGTGTTCCTACAGATGCAGTAAAAGAATATCTATTAAATATTGCAAATTCTACATTCGAAAATTGGAGAAGAGCAAATCCAGATAAGAAAATGGAAGAATTTGATTTTCAATTAAACAAGATGAGTGTGAGTGGAGCATTATTTGATATGGTTAAATTATTAGATATTGGTAAAACAGTAATATCTAAAATGACTGCAGAAGATGTATACGAAAACGCTTTAGAATGGGCAAAAGAGTATAATAGCGAACTTGAAACTTTATTGCAAGACAAAGAATATGCTTTAAAAGTTTTCGGAATAGAAAGAGGAAATAAAAAGCCAAGAAAAGATATTGCAAAATGGTCAGATGTAAAAGAAAATATTGACTATATGTATGATTCTGAATTTTACAACAATGCTCAAGAATATCCATATCAACCAGCAATTTCAGACAAAGAAGATATTTCTAAAATATTAGATTTATATATTGAAAAATATTATGATGAAAATGATGATAAACAAACTTGGTTTGATAAAATCAAAGAGGTTGCAGGAAAGATGGGATATGCTAAAGAAGTAAAAGAATTTAAAGCAAACCCAGGAATGTATAAGGCTCATGTTGGAGATGTTAGTACAGTTTTAAGAGTTGCATTAACTTCTAGAACTAATACTCCTGATATGTACGAAATTATGCAAATTCTTGGAAAAGATAGAATTGCTAAACGTTTCGAAGTTGCTAAGGAAAATTTAAAATAGTAGAATAGAATGAACTTAATGACATAATAAGCAAATATTTATAAAAAAATAATTGCTAAAATTAGAAGGAGGAAATCAATATGGATTACAATATTGGAGATATAGTTAGAACTAAAAAGCCACATCCATGTGGGAGCAAACTATGGGAAATAACCAGAGTTGGCGTTGATTTTAAACTAAAATGCCAAGGTTGTGGACATATTGTAGTTCTTGAAAGACCAAAAGCTTTAAAGGCAATAACTAAAATAGAAAAGAAAGCTGAAGAAAACACATAGAAAGAATTAGAAATATAAATAAAATGAACTTAAATTATTAAATTAGCTCTTAATAATTTGAGTTCATTTTTTTATAGATTATGACAAATAAGATTCAATAACATTCCAAGCTTCATCGCTATAAATTTTTCGTTCAGAAGAAAATGGAAGAGT
Organism: uncultured Clostridia bacterium; assembly: GCA_934167685.1. GTDB lineage: Bacteria > Bacillota > Clostridia > TANB77 > CAG-508 > CAG-269. Next base: position 51,628 of record CAKPLQ010000002.1, read on the forward strand.
AGTAATATCACCGATAGGATTTAGTTGTTTTTGAATATTTTTAGTAGCATCATCTACTTTAGTTTTAGCTATTTTATCAGCTTTATTAGCTATAATCATACAAGGAAGCCCACTTCTTATAACATAATCATACATCAAAAAGTCATTAGAAGTAGGGTCATGTCTAATATCAACTAAAAATATAATAAGACAGATTTCTTGGCGATGTTTTAGGTAATATTCAATAAACTCACCAACTTTAACTTGTTCTTGCTTAGACATTTTGCTATAACCATAACCAGGTAAATCAACAAAATAAAATTTGTCGTCCATGTTATAAAAATTTAATTGACGAGTTTTTCCTGGTTCGCTACTTGTACGAGCTAATTTTTTTCTATTAATCATTGTATTTATAAAACTTGATTTCCCAACATTAGATTTTCCAACTAAAACTACTTCTGGTAGGCCGTTTTTTGGATATTGATTTTCTCTTACTGCTGAGATTTCAAATTTTGGATTTTTTATTATCATAATATATAATTCCTTTCTTTTTGGCACTGACTGCACCGATGGGACCGGTTCTCAACGGTGCAAAAATGCATCATTTTGAAACTGCACCGCAGAGAACCGGTCCCAAACGTGCAAATTTTAATAAAGTAAAAGGCTCAAATAGAGCCTTTAGTGGTAAGTTTTTGTAACGTGTTTGATATTGGCCTTTTATTAATTTATTAATATTAAATCAAATAAAATAATTAAGGTCTAAGGTCTAATAAGAGTATCTTTCTCATCAGGTCCAATTCCGATAAATTTTACAGGGATGCCGGTATAATGTTCTATAAAATTAATAAAATTCATAGCATTTTCAGGCAAGTCAGCAAAAGTTTTGCAATTGCTTAAATCCCAACCGCCGAGAAATGTTGTATACACTGGGGTACATGCTTCGGCATGAACGGGAACATAAGTGATTTCAGTATTGGTACCATTATAAACATAAAAGTATGATGTGCAAACATTGATATAACCTAATTCCAGACCAATTTTACCAATTGTATCAAGGTGGTTAAGGCATAAAGCCGTGACTCCGTTGATTGTAATAGCGTTTTTTAATCGAACCAAGTCGAGCCAACCACATCGGCGTGGACGTTTGGTTGTTGTACCATATTCATGTCCAAGTTCTCGAATAAGTTCACCAGTTTCATCTAATAATTCGGTATTAAATGGACCTTCGCCAACCCGTGAACAATAGGCCTTGATGATGCCATATACATTTTTAATGTATTTTGGACCGATTCCTGCAGCTGAAGCTGTGCCGGCTGTTGATGGATTAGAAGATGTTACATAAGGGTAATCACCAGAATCTAAATCCAGGTATAAAGACTGGGCTCCTTCAATTACGATTTTTTTGTTTTGCTCAAGTGCTGGAAAAATAATTTCTCTTTCATCTCTAATAAACTGAGATAAGAGCTTTCTGTATTTTTCACAATAAGTGAACGAGTTTTTTATAATTGTTCCTAAAGGCTCCTTGAGTTCTTCGCAAAGGTATTTTTCGGAGTTCAATAGCAAATCAACTGGCTCAGTTGCTAATTGAATTTTCGAAACTAATTCTTCATCAGAACAAGTTACTAAATCTCCCATTCTAATTCCAACACGATTGATTTTATCGGCATAACATGGTCCGATGCCTCTGAGGGTTGTTCCAATTTTTTTATCACCTTTTAAGGTTTCATAAAATTTGTCCATTTTGATGTGATATGGAAAAATAATATGTGCTCTAGGGCTGATAATCAGATTATCTGATGTGATAGAAATTCCACAATCTTGTAATGTTTGAATTTCATCAGCCAAAACTGCTAAATCGATTACAACTCCTGGAGCAATGATTGAAATGGTGTTAGGTTTGATGATTGACGCAGGGAGTAAGTGCAGTGCAAATTTTCTACCATTTGCTACTACAGTATGTCCTGCATTGTTTCCACCAGTTGCCCGAATACAAATTGCATTATCGGAAATAAAGTGAGAAACGCGACCTTTTCCTTCGTCGCCCCATTGAAGTCCTACAATAATTGATACGTTACTCATTCTTTTCCTCCTTTATTGTCTAAAGTTTTAGTGAAATAAAGTTACATAAAAACTATACCGCCAATATTATAACATATATTTAAGCCTAGAGCAATATGTTAACTTTATTTTTTAAACTCTGGTCTATTTTTTTACTGGTGTTAATTTTTCTGTTCCACCCATATAAGGTCTTAAAACTTCTGGAACAGTGATAGTTCCATCTTCATTATAATTGTTTTCTATAACAGCAATTAAACCTCTAGGTGTAGCAACAACAGTGTTGTTTAAAGTGTGAACGAAATAGTTGCCTTTTTCACCTTTTGCACGAATTCCTAAACGTCTTGCTTGTGCATCACCTAATGTAGAGCAACTGCAAACTTCGAAATATTTTTGTTGACGTGGGCTCCAAGCCTCGATGTCACATGATTTTACTTTTAAATCAGCCAAGTCTCCAGAACAGCAGTCAAGTTGTCTAACTGGAACATTAAAGCTTCTAAATAAATCAACACTTAATTTCCACATTTTGTTATACCAATTCATAGAATCTTCTGGTTCGCAAAGAACAATCATTTCTTGTTTTTCAAATTGATGAACACGGTATAAACCTCTTTCTTCTAGCCCATGAGAACCAATTTCTTTTCTAAAACATGGTGAATATGATGTCATTGTTATTGGTAAGTCTGATTTTTTGATGATTTGGTCCTTGAATCTTCCGATCATAGAGTGTTCAGAAGTACCAATTAAGAATAAATCTTCACCTTCAATTTTATACATCATAGCATCCATTTCTTCGAAACTCATTACACCTGTAACAACATCAGAACGAATCATAAATGGGGGAATGCAGTAGGTAAAGCCATTGTTTATCATGTAATCTCTGGCATATGCTAACATTGCCTCATGTAATCTAGCGATGTCGCCAATTAGGTAGTAGAATCCCATACCGCTTGTTCTGCCAGCACTTTCTTTATCTAAACCATTAAATGTATTTATTATGTCAGCATGATGTGGAATTTCATAGCTTGGAACTGTAGGGTCTCCAAATTTTTGAACTTCTACATTTTCGCTGTCATCTTTTCCAATTGGAACACTTGCGTCCATGATGTTTGGAATTTTCATCATTCTTGTTTTTATTTCTTCTGAATATTTTTCTTCAAGTGCTTCGTTTTCTTCAAGTGCAGAATTGATTTTTTGTACTTCTTGTCTTAATTTTTCTGCTTCGTCTTTTTGGCCTGCTTTCATAAGTTGACCAATTTGTTCACTTGTTTTTTTTCTGTCAGCTCTTAAATTGTCTCCATTTAGTTTAGCTTCTCTATTTTTTTTATCTAATTCTAAAACTTCATCAACTAAAACAAGTTTCTGGTCTTGAAATTTTTTCTTGATATTGTCTTTTACCAATTCTGGATTTTCTCTAATTAATTTTATATCTATCATTTTTACCAGTCCTTTCCTTTCACATTAATGCTGATATTATATAACAAAAGTCAAGAAATATCAATAAAATTTGAGGAATTTGTAAATAATAAGCTTGTTAAAGGAGAGATGATTATGGAATTGTTATGGGAGATAGTTCAGTTCGCTTTTTATTCTGGATTGATTGTCTTAATTTCAAAATATATATTAGTTAGAACACTAAGAAGTTTGGCAGAAAATCTGAATTTAAAACCAAAGACTGTTGGCGATATTGCGGGAGTTGCAACATCTGTGCCAGAATTGCTGACAATTGGTGCTGCAAGTATTAACGGACTGTTGGGAGCGAGCATTTATAATGTGTTGAGTTCTAATGTGATAAATTTAATTCAGTATAGTGGCGCGATTGCGTTAAATAAAAATCAAAGTGCTATAAAAAATAAGGCTATTAAAATAGATATATTTCTAGTTATAATAACAATTATTATACCAATATTTTTTAGTATTTTAAAAAGTGAGTTTCAATTGGCGATGGTGCCAGTTTTTATTATATTGTATTGGGGATTTAAAAAGATTAATAATAATGTGCATAAATTGTATCTTCCGATAGATGAAGATGTAGAAGATTCTGCAACGCAAAAGAATTCTAATAAATTTAGACTTTTTAGAGATATAGTTATTTTGATTATTACTGGTATACTTTTATTTGTGATAGGCGATTGGCTTGGAAATACTTTAGAGGTCCTTTGTAGAAGGTTTAATGTTCCAGAATTGGTGGTTGGAATTGTTTTAGGATTTATTACAAGTATTCCAGAATTGATTACTTTTTTTGAGGCACAACGTCACCATAAAAAGGCTGAAAATGAGATGTTGGGCGTTGTTGAGGCTACTAATAATTTGCTTATGTCTAATATGATGAATTTGTTTGTTATTCAATCTATAGGAATTCTATTATTCCAGTTTTTTGGTTCTTAAAATATGGATAATAATGTAAATGCGCGCATATAATATATATATCAGGACAAGAAATGGGGGAAGAATATGGGAGAGGAATTTTGGCTGGAACAATTGAGCAGAAGTAAAAGTGATGATGAGCTAGAAGCGGAACTTTTAAAGAATATTGTAGAAACTAAAAATGTGTTGGAGACTGCAAGACGTAATTTTGAGTATGCTGAGGACGAGTTGATAGATTATTATACTTATCAGATAAAAGCTCATCAATCTAAGTTGGATTATTTGATTAAAATTGCAAAGGTTAAAGGTATACAGATTAGCAGGGCTCAAGATTTGAAAACTAAATTGTATAATAAATTAAATAAAAATAATATTGCAGGATAGTGAATATTTGTCCAGTATTGCACATACAAAATAATAGAGGTGAATGCTGTGAATATAAATGTTTTGATAATTATATCTTGTATATGTATGTTTTTTGTTATTGGTAGAATTTTTATTATTCCGTTAAAGAAGATTTTGAAGCTTGTTTTTAATTCGATTATTGGCGGAATTTTGATTTGGCTAATTAATTTGATAGGTGGCATCTGGAGCTTTCATATTGGATTGAATTTTTTTACTTCTATTTGGGTGCGGAGTTCTGGGCGTCCCAGGTGCTGTGCTACTTATAATTCTTAAGTTGATTTTTAACATATAAAAGAATACCCAGAGTCAATTTGACTCTGGGTTTTAGGAGCTTGGAGCTCTCTGTTAGCAGATTAGCAATCTATTCGATTGAAATCCATTATCTGCTGCAGGGCTTTACTAGCCGCTGGTACAAGCTCAAAAGCTGTTGCCTTTGGAAAGGCAGACTTAAACTTATTGAAAAAATCCATCTGGTACTTATAAAAGCACCCTCTGAATTCTGAATCAGGTATTGTTACCTGCTCTTCTTTGCCATTGTGTGTTCCAATTAATATGAAACTGTTTTGCCCCCGGGTTACTCTTACGATGTTGTTACTCATTTTCGCATCCTCCTAAAAATTTGATATTTTAATTATAGCACAAAAAATGATAATGTGCAAATTTTATTAAAATAATATTGCGATAATTATTAAGTTAGTGTAAAATATAGATGGATAATAAAAACAAAAGAAAAATGTCGAAAAAGAACGAAAGAAGGGAGCACAAAATAAAACGTGAAAAATTTATTACGTAAACATAGAAAATCAAACAAAAAGAATCGATTTCAAAAATATGTGTTAGTTATTTTTGCCCTTATAATGTCAACCTTTGCATGGCTTGCTTATTCCAAAATATTAAATACTCATTTAAATATACATGTTGCAGCATGGGACATGGAGTATTTTATAGAGGGTGAGAAAAAGGAAAATCCAATAGGCATCGAGTTTCCAACGTTATATCCGCAAATGCCGGAACAAACGGTAACTGTGGATATTTTGAATAATGGAGAGGCATTGGTAGATTTAAGTTATGATGTTAAAGCAATATCAATAGCAGGAGTAACTTATGAACTAGTAAGGACAGGAGAACAGCCAACAACTGAAAATTATATAAATATAGCTGACCCCGTAACAGCTACTAATCAAGAGACAGGGGAAGAAATATCTAAAGGCGAAATTATAAACGATATAACAAAATTTCCGTTTACATTAACTATAGAACATTCTTTGCAAGTGGCTTCGAAAGATACGGCATATCTAAAAGTCACAGCTAATTGGCTTGGAGATAATGATGATTTAGATTCGCAATGGGGCTATATTGTAGGAAAGTATTTTATGGATAACCCAGATGCAACTTCTGCAATTAGCATTACTCTAAGCATCGATTCTTATCAAGCAAATGACGAGATTAAGGCCGATAAGAATACTACTGCTGGAACGTATCTTCCAACAGGATTTACTCAAGTGGAAGGCACTACTTTAGATAATGGCTTAACAATTCAAGATAGTAAAGGCAATCAATATGTGTGGGTCGAAGTCCCTAAAACAGCTGAAGTTTACCCAACTGCAGGCCTAAATGTTACTGCTTTTTCTGATGATGATTATACTAAAATAGAAAATGATTTGCATACATATACGAGTGTGTATAGAAATGGAACAAGTTATAAAGATGAATATTATTCAGATGCAGCAACAGGATTGACAAAAGACCAGTATGCAGAATTAAAGAAAAAGATGTTAAAAAGTGTATACAAAAATGGAGGATTTTATGTTGGAAAATATGAAACAGGAATAGAAAATGCGCCAAAAACATCTGGTTCATCATCAACAGCACCAACAGAAATACCAGTAATAAAGCAAAATGCATATCCATATAATTGGGTAACATGTAGTCAAGCACAAACATTAGCAAGTAGTATGGAATCTGGAAGTTATACAAGTAGTTTGATGTTTGGAGTACAATGGGATTTAGTATTAAAATATTTAGAGACAAAAGGAACAGCACAAGCTGATTTAAAAACAGATAGTACAAGTTGGGGAAATTACTATAATAATTTATGGAATATAACAAATGCAAATTCTAAGTATTATTATTATGTTAATTCAAAATGGACAAGTGGAGCATATGGAAAAAAAGCTTCAGTTGAAACTATATTATTATCAACAGGAGCAAGTGAAGAATTTAGTAAACAAGGAATATATGATATAGCTGGAAATGTAATGGAATGGACATTAGAATATGCTTTTAATTCGAGGTGGTCTTGTGCTAATCGTGGCGGCTCTTACAATACCAATGGCAGCCTCTCTTATCAAGCTAGCACCCGCGACGACGGTGGTACGGATGTTTACGATAACAACCTCGGCTTCCGTGTAGCACTTTATTAAAGCGTAGACCTGTATCCAATACAGCGATACACTAGAATGGACTCAACCAAAGAATTAAATATAAAAATTAGAACGAGTGCACCGCAGGGATCGGTTCTCTGCGGTGCAAAATAAAAAATGCACGGCAGAGAACCGGTCCCAAACGTGCAAAATGAAAGAGAGGTAAAAAATGAGAAAATTACCAAATGGAGTAAGTAACTATGAAAAAATAGTGAAGGAAAATATGATATATGTAGATAAAACGATGTATATAGAGAAAATGGAAAATTTATCAGATAGTACAATAATGTTTTTGCGCCCAAGAAAATTTGGAAAGACATTATTTACAAGTACGTTGGAGTGTTATTATGATAAAAACAGAGCTGATAAATTTGATGAGTTATTTGGAAAAACATATATAGGAAAAAATCCCACTCCTAATAAAAATAGATATTGTGTATTAAGATTTAATTTTTCTGGAATAAGTACAAATACAGTAGAAGAAGCAATGAGAGGATTTAGAGAAAAGGTTAATATAGGCATAAATGGATTTGTGACAGATTATGGACTAGAGTTTTATAATAATCCTGAGCAAAGCACAGAAGGAATATTAGGGAGTATATTTGAAGCATTTAGAACACAAAGAAGAGGCGAAAAAATATATGTAATAATAGATGAATACGACCATTTTGCAAATGAGTTATTGGGATTTAAAACAGACGAATTCAAAGATTTAGTTGCTAAAAATGGAAAAGTAAGAAAATGGTACGAAATATTAAAAGAAGGAACAGAAACAGTAGTTGATAGGATATTTATTACAGGAGTAGCACCAATAACGTTAGATAGTACAACAAGTGGGTTTAATATAGCAAGAGATATAACAAAAAATATAATGTTTAATGATATGCTAGGATTTAGTAAAGAAGATGTAAAATATTTAATGACAGAAATTGATGTACCAGAAGAGTTATTGCCAATAATAAAAGAAAATTATGATGGATACATATTTTCTAATATGATAAAAGGCGATTATGAAAAATACAAAATATACAACTCAAATATGACTTTATATTTTTTAAATGCATATCAAGAACAACAGAAAGTGCCAGAAGAGCTTGTAGATGTAAACATATTAAGTGACTATGGAAAAATAGAAGCATTTATGGATTTATGCCAAAATATGAATAAAATAGAATTGCTAGAAAAGATTGTGGCAGAAGAACCAGTAGAAAGTGGATTGACAGAAAAGTTTAATGCAGAGATAAGCTTTGGAGAAAAAGAGCTAATTTCATTGCTATTTTATTTGGGATATTTAACAATAAAAGAAAATGAATTTGGAGTGTTAAAATTTGTAACACCAAATGAAGTGATAAGAACAATTTATAGTAATTATTTTCTAGAATATATAAAAAGAAAAGCCGGCATCAAAGAAGAAATAAAAAATGCACGGCATAGAACCTGTCCCATCGGTGCAGTTAAGTTTTTGCTAAAGGGGGAACAAAAATGAATGACAAAATAATAATAAAAGGAGCAAAAGAACACAATTTAAAAAATATAAATTTAGAGATACCAAGGGATAAATTAGTTGTAATAACAGGACTTTCTGGGTCTGGAAAATCTTCACTAGCATTTGACACATTATATGCAGAAGGGCAAAGAAGATATGTAGAAAGCTTATCTTCATATGCTCGTCAATTTTTAGGATTAATGGAAAAGCCAGATGTAGAATCAATAGAAGGTTTATCACCAGCCATATCAATCGACCAGAAAACGACATCAAAAAATCCACGTTCAACAGTAGGAACAGTTACAGAAATTTATGATTACATCCGTCTATTATATGCAAGAGTGGGGGTACCATACTGCCCTAATTGTGGCAAAAAGATTGAAAAACAGTCAATCGACCAAATTGTAGATAATGTAATGAAATTAAAAGAAGGCACTAGAATTCAAATTCTAGCTCCAGTTGTGCGTAGCAGAAAAGGCGAATATACAAAACTATTTGAAGATTTACAAAAAGATGGTTTTGCAAGGGTTCGAGTTGATGGTGAAATCTATGATTTAACAGATATGGATGATGTCAAGCTTGACAAAAAGAAGAAGCACGAGATAGAAATTGTTGTTGACAGATTGGTTATAAAACCAGAAGTTACAGCAAGACTTACAGAATCAATAGAAGTTGCATTAAAACATGCAGATAATCTAGTTTTAATTGATGTTGTAGGAGATAAGACAATTCTATATAGCTGTAATTATGCATGTCCTGATTGTGGTTTCAGTTTTCCAGAATTAACACCAAGAATGTTTTCATTTAACAATCCATATGGAGCTTGCCCAAAATGTTCTGGTATAGGATATTTAATGAAAATGGATGAGGATTTAATTATTCCAGATAAAAACAAAACTTTATATGATGGCGTAAAAGCTTTTGGCTCAAGTACAATGAAAAAAGGCGATACAATGGCTAGAATGTACTTCGAAAGTATTGGAGCACATTATGGAGTTAATATCAAAAATAAGAAAATAAAGGATTTGCCTAGAGATTTTCTTGATAAAATTCTTTATGGAACAGGTGAGGAAAAAATCGATTTTGAATATGCATCATATGCAGGTGTACGTAGGTTTACAGCACCTTTTGAAGGTGTAATTCCTACACTTGAAAGACGTCATAATGAGACAAAATCTCAAGGAATGAGAGATTTTTACGAGATGTATATGAGCAATATGCATTGTGATGAATGTAATGGAGCAAGATTAAAAAAAGAGATTTTATGCATCAAAATTGGAGGCAAAAATATCAATGAATTGACAGATATGTCAATTAGACATATTCAAGAATTCTTGAGAAGCCTAGAGTTGACAGATTCTCAAAAAATGATTGCAGAAATGATTTTAAAAGAAGTAGATGCAAGGCTTCAATTCTTGATTGATGTTGGTCTAGAATATCTAACTTTATCAAGAAGTGCGGGAACACTATCAGGAGGAGAAGCTCAACGTATTCGTTTGGCAACTCAGATAGGTTCAGGTTTAACAGGAGTTTTATATATTTTAGATGAGCCAAGTATTGGACTTCATCAAAGAGACAATGACAAGCTAATTGCAACTTTGAAAAAATTAAGAGATTTAGGTAACACTTTAATTGTTGTTGAGCATGATGAAGATACAATGTATGCTGCAGACCAAATTATAGATATTGGTCCAGGTGCTGGTGTTCATGGTGGAAATGTTATGGCACAAGGAACTGCAGAGGAAATCAAGCAAGTTAAAGGTTCAATTACAGGAGATTATTTGAGTGGTAGAAAGCAAATTCATGTACCATCAAAAAGAAGAAAAGGAAATAAAAAGTGCATCGAAGTTGTTGGCGTTACAGAAAATAATTTGAAAAATATCAGCGTGAAATTTCCTCTTGGTGTATTTACTTGTGTTACAGGTGTATCTGGTTCAGGAAAAAGTACATTAGTAAATGAGGTTCTATATAAAAACATAGCTCAACAATTAAATGGTGCGAGTGAAAAGCCAGGAAAATGCAAGCAGATAAAGGGCTTAAACAATATAGATAAAATAATCAATATTGACCAATCTCCGATAGGCAGAACGCCACGCTCAAACCCTGCAACCTACACAGGAGCATTTGACTTGATAAGAGACATATTTGCTGGAACAAATGAAGCTAAAATGCGTGGATATGAAAAGGGCAGATTCAGCTTTAATGTGTCTGGAGGAAGATGCGAAAGCTGTAACGGAGACGGTGTTCATAAAATTGAAATGCATTTCTTGCCTGATGTTTATGTACCTTGCGAGGTGTGTAAAGGAAAGAGATATAATCGAGAAACTCTAGAAGTAAAATATAAAGGAAAAAATATTGCTGATGTATTAGATATGACAGTAGAAGAGGCATTAGGATTTTTTGAGAATATTCCTAAAATTAAAAATAAAATCCAAACATTATATGATGTAGGACTTGGATATATCAAATTGGGACAACCATCAACAACTTTATCTGGTGGAGAAGCTCAACGTGTTAAACTTGCGACAGAATTGTCTAAACGTGCTACTGGCAAGACTTTGTATATTTTGGACGAGCCTACAACTGGTTTGCATATTGCAGATGTTCACAGATTGGTGGATATTCTACAAAGGCTTGTGGATACAGGGAATACAATCATAGTAATTGAACACAATTTAGACTTGATAAAAACAGCTGACCATATTATAGATTTAGGCCCTGAAGGTGGAGATGCTGGTGGAGAGGTTGTTGCTGTAGGAACTCCTGAACAAATTTGTAAAAACGAGAAAAGTTATACAGGAAAATTTTTGAAACATTTTATTTCGTAAATAAAATGCATTTAACTAAATTGATATATTGTGATTGATATATTGTGGTAAAATTAAAAGAAGGGAAATGAAATAAGAATATGAAAAAAATTTCAATAGTAGTTCCAGTATATTATAATCAAGATAATCTTTTGCCATTATATGCTGACTTAAAGGAAAAAGTACTTACAAAATTACCAGAAGGAATAGAATATGAATTAATATTTGTTGATGACGGATCAAAAGATAATTCGTATAAAGTAATGAAAGAGCTAGCAAAAATTGATTCTAATATAAAAACAATAAGATTATCAAGAAATTTTGGAGAACATTCTGCAATTTTGGCAGGATTGTCTCAATGCACTGGAGATTGTGCTGTAAGGAAAGCTGCTGATTTGCAAGAGCCATCAGAAATGATATTAGATATGATTAAAAAATATATTGAAGGAAGTAAAGTTGTTTTAGCTGTACGAGCAGATAGAGATGAGCCTGTTACGCAAAAAGCATTTTCAAATTTATATGCATTTTTAATGAGAAAACTAGCATTACATAATATGCCAAAAGGAGGGTTTGATTCATTTTTAATAGATAGACAGGTTATAAATTTCTTAGTAAAAATGCAAGAATGTAATACATCACTAATGAGTCAAATTTTATGGGCAGGTTTTGAAACATCAACTGTTCCATATGTTAGAAAAAAAAGAGAAATAGGAAAATCAAGATGGACATTATCTAAAAAAATTAAATTAGTATATGATTCTCTATTAAGTTTTTCATATTTTCCTATAAAAATGATAACTACAGTAGGAATTTTAAGCTTTTTTATAGCACTAATTTGGTTGGTAATTATAATTTATAAAAAAATGACAGGAATAATTGATGTTGAGGGATATGCGTCGATTATTATAATTATGTTAGTGGGATTTGGAATTATAATGTTATCAATTGGAATACTTGGAGAGTATTTATGGAGAACTTTTGATGCGGCAAGAAAAAGACCACCATATATTATAGAAAAAGTGGAAAAAGGAGAAAAAACTAACAATGGATAAAATTTTAGAAATATGCAAAAAAAATAAGAAAATTATAATGACTATATTTTTAATAGGTTTATTTTGTTATTATTTAATATGGACAGTATCACAACCATATAATTCATGTCCAGATGAGGGAATGAAATGGGATATTTGCAAATACATAGCAGAACATAATTCAATACCTGACGGAAGAGATGAAAGTATACGAGATTCAATTTGGGGAATTTCGTATGCGTTTCAACCAATTCTTACATATATGATTTGTGCAGTATTTGTAAAGATAGCATCAATTTTTACTACACAACAATTTGCATTAGTAGTAGCGGCAAGGCTTGTAAGCACAATAAGTATGACATTGACAATATACTTTGTAATAAAGATTGCGAATAAACTTTTTAAAGATAAAGGAATTTACAAATATTTATTTATAGTATTTATTGCATTTCAGCCAATAACTGCATTTTTAGCTTCGTATATAAATAATGATTCAACTGCAATTTTAGCAATATCTATTATAATTTATTTATGGATATTAGGATTGGAAAGCAATTGGAAAACAAAACATTGTATACTACTAGGTGGAGCAGTTGGCTTTTGTGCTTTAACATATTACAATGCATATGGATATATTTTATGTAGTGTATTAATTTGTTTAAGTTCAGCTGTTTTGAACAAAATGGATGCAAAAGAAATTGCAAAAAAAGCTTTAATAGTAGCAAGTGTAGCTTTTACAGTTGCTGGTTGGTGGTTTGTAAGGAATGCAATAATTTATGATGGAGATATATTAGGAACCAAAACACAAAATGAATATGGAGATAAATATGCTTTAGAACAATATAAGCCATCAGTAAGAAAAACACCAGAAAATAGCAATGAAAGCATTTGGCACATGTTAAATGAAGATGCATGGGCTAATACAACAGCCAAAAGTTTTGTGGGAATATTTGGATATCATAGTATATTAATGTCAAATAAAATATATTATTCATATTTGGGCCTTTGGTTAATAGGAGGACTTGGATGTTTATTAAAATTTAAAGATTTATTTATTTATAAAAAAGAGGAAAAAAGTAAATATATTTTAAATTATATTTTTATAATAGCAATTATTATACCAATACTTTTAAGCATTATATATTCATATACAAGTGATTTTCAACCACAGGGTAGATATATAATGGGAATTATAATACCATTTGTGTATTTTGTGGTAAATGGAATTCAGACGATGCTAGAAAAATTTATAAAGTCAGAAAAAATAAGAAATATTATAATTATAATGATAATGTTATTAATTATTGCAATATCATTTAAAGCGATATTCTCATATGTAATACCGGCTTATAACTAAAATAGAAAGAAGAGGATAAAAATGATAGGATTTAATATACCAATTTATGTAGAAGGTTCATTAGATTGTATAAAAAAAGCAATAAAAAGTAGAAAAATTTGTGGAGATGGAGAGTTTACAAAAAAATGTAGTAAATGGATGGAAGATAAATTTAATGCCACAAAAGTATTATTAACAACATCTTGTACTGATGCTCTTGAGATGGCTGCAATTTTGTTGAATTTACAACCAGGAGATGAAGTAATAATGCCATCATATACATTTGTATCAACAGCAGATGCATTTATTATGGTTGGGGCAAAAGTTGTTTTTGTAGATATAAATCCTAAAACAATGAATATTGATGAAAATAAAATTGAAGAAGCAATAACACCTAAAACTAAAGCAATTGCAGTAGTTCATTATGCAGGGATTTCACCAGATATGGATAAAATTATGAAAATTGCTAAGAAACATAATTTAAAAGTTGTAGAAGATGCAGCACAAGGTTTTATGTCTAAATACAAAGAAAAATATTTAGGAACAATTGCAGATCTTGGATGTTATAGTTTTCACGAAACTAAAAATTACAGCATGGGAGAAGGTGGAGCTATTGTAATAAATGATCCAGAATTGATAGAAAGAGCTGAAATAATAAGAGAAAAAGGAACTAACAGAAATAAATTCTTTAGAGGAGAAATTGATAAATATACATGGGTAGATTATGGTTCATCATATTTGCCAAGCGAATTAAATTGTGCATATCTATATCCTCAACTTGAAATGGCAGAAGAAATTAATAATGCAAGATTATCTGCATGGGAGTATTATAAAGAAAATTTGCAAGAACTAGAAAATAGTGAAAAAATAACATTGCAATATGTTCCAGAATATAGTACTCATAATGCACATATGTTTTACATAAAAGCGAAAAATCTAGAAGAAAGAACAGCACTGATTAAATACTTAAAAGAAAATGAAATACAATCTGTATTTCATTATATTCCATTACATGATTCTCCAGCAGGAAAGAGATTTGGAAGGTTTAATGGAGAAGATAAATATACAACAGCTGAGAGTGAAAAGCTAGTAAGATTGCCAATGTATTATGGATTAACTCAAAAAGAACAAGATAAAGTAATAAAAGCAATAAAAGAATTTTATGAAAAAAACTAATTAATTCACTAATCAAGTGGAAGAAAGGAAGTTTCTAAATGAAAAAAATTGTTATTATAGGAGCAAATAATTTTCAGATGCCACTCATAATAAAAGCTAAAGAACTAGGGTATGAAACGCATGTATTTGCTTGGGCAGAAGGGGCTGTTGGTGCTGATTTTGCAGATTATTTTTATCCAATAAGTATAGTAGAAAAAGATAGAATACTAGCTAAATGTAAAGAAATAAAGCCAGATGCGGTTATTTCAGTTGCATCAGATTTGGCCACATTAACAGTAAACTATTTAGCAGATAAATTAGGACTTGTAGGAAATAGCCTTGAATGTACAAGATTATCTACAAATAAATATGAAATGAGAAAAGCATTTTTATCAAATGGAGTATCAGTTCCTAAATTTATAAAAGTTGCTGGGACAGGTGAAGAAGAAATATCCCCAATAAGAGATTTTTCAATGCCAATTATAGTAAAACCAACAGACAGGTCTGGAAGTAGATCAATTAATAAAATAGAGAATTGGGAAGAAGTAGAATCTGGAAAATTAAAAGAAGCAATAGAGAATGCAATAGAGGTTTCATTTGAGAAAAATGCGATTATTGAAGAATATATAGCTGGAGATGAGTTTAGTGCTGAAAGTATTTCATATAAAGGAAAACATACGTTGTTGACAGTAACTAGAAAGCAAACAACAGGTGCACCACATTTTATAGAAACAGGACATACTCAACCGGCAGGATTAGATTCAGAAATGTTAGAAAAAATAAAAAAAGAAGTTTTTTCAGGATTAAATAGTTTACAAATTACAAATGGAGCATCACATGCAGAATTCAAAATTACACCTGATAGAAAAGTAAAAATAATCGAAATTGGGGCTAGAATGGGTGGAGATTGCATAGGATCAGACTTAGTAAAAATCTCAACTGGATATGACTTCTTAAAAATGGTTATAGATGTAGCTTTAGGAAATGTACCAGACTTTACAAAAGTTGTAGAACCTAAGAAGGCAGTTATCAAATTCATTTTTACAGAAGCAGATATAGAAGAACTGGAAAAAGTAAAAAAAGAGCATCCTAAATACATTTATTATGTGAGTCAAATAGAAAAAATAAATTCTCATAAAATTGTTGATAGCTCAACAAGATATGGATATTATATTTTAGCAATTTAATAAAGGAGAACTAATTTCTAATGAATGAAGAAGTAGATAAAACAAAATTAGTAAAGTTAGATAACGAAAAAAAGAAGAAAACAAAGTTAAAAGATATATGTATTCTTCAAATTGTTATTGCAATATATACATTATCAACTGTTTGTGCTAAATTTGCATCAGGCCAAGAATTTATGTCATTTCAATTTATATTATACTATGGAATAGAAATGATAATTTTAGGAGTATATGCAATTATTTGGCAACAATTATTGAAAAAATTTGATGTTTCAATAGCGTATGCAAATAAAGCTATGGGATTACTTTGGTCAATTGTATGGGCAATTCTAATCTTTAATGATACAATAACAATAAAAAATGTAATAGGAGTATTAATTGTAATAATAGGAACAATTATAGTGAATAATGAAGATGAATAAATATGTAGTATTATTGATTTTGGCAGTTTTGGTAAGCTCAATATCTCAAATTATTTTGAAAAAAAGTGCTTCCAAATCTTATAATTCAGTTTTAAAAGAATATTTAAATGTATATGTAATAACAGGTTATATTTTAATGGTAATCTCGACTGTGCTTGTAGTGTTTGGGCTAAAAGGGGTTCCTTATAAAAACGAGCCAATAATAGAATCTTTGGGTTATCTTTTTGTAATGATTTTAAGTAATAGAATTCTTGGCGAAAAGATTACTAAAAAGAAAATCTTAGGCAATGGGCTTATTCTGTTAGGAATATTAATATATTATATGTAAATCATAAGTGGGACATTATATCCCACTTATTTTATATATGCATATTTAGATGCGCATTGTAGGCTGATATTTCTCAAGCCACATATTAACCTGGCAAAGATAAGCCATAAGTTGAGGCCCAGTCATAAGCTGACCAAACCAAGGGCGAGAAAACGCTTTACCATCAGTTTCAAGAATATTCAAAATATATTCTCTATTTAATAAATAATTTATAGGAGCATGCGGATTTACCATAATATCTGAAAGCATTGACTTTACTTTTGCTAAATAAGTTGGATTATGAGTCTTTGGGTAAGGGCTCTTTTTTCTATCCACAATCTCAGGAGGTAAGAACTTACGAGAAACATAACGAAGTAAGCCTTTCTCTCTGCCATTAAGAGCTTTGATTTCCCAAGGAATATTCCAAACATATTGAGCTAGTCGATAATCACAGAAAGGAACACGAAGTTCAAATCCGTTATACATAGCCATTCTGTCAGACCTATCAAGAAGAGTCTGCATGAACCAGTTAAGAGTAAGATGTGAAATTTTTCTTTTTTCAGCAGTTTCTAAGGAATCGGTATCAAGAATTTCAACTTGGTCTAAACTTTCTGTATATCTATAATTTATATAATCTTTAAGATTAACTTTTTTGGCTATACTTGCATTTAGTAGAGTTTGACGTTCGTCAATAGCAATAGACCAAGGGAATGTTCCACTTTGAAGGGCATCTTCACGGAAGAACCAAGGATATCCACCAAAGATTTCGTCTGCACATTCACCTGTAAGGGAAACTGTGGCAGTGGGTTTTACATATTTACAAAACAATAAAAGGGATGAATCTATATCTGCCATTCCAGGCATATCTCTAGCAATCATAGCATCTTCTAAATACTCTGCAAGTTCAGGAGTATCAATAACAATAGGATGATGATTTGTATGAAGTTTATTTACCATCAAATTTATATAATAATTATCAGAATTTGGTTGAAAGTCGCTCTTTACAAAGTTTTTATCATTGTCAACATAGTCAATAGAGTAGGTGTCAAGAGGTGGCAAGTTGTGCTCAAAACAGTAGTCTGAAGCATATTTGGTTATAATACTTGAATCCAATCCGCCAGATAGAAATGTGCATAAAGGCACATCAGAGACTAATTGTCTAGTAATTGCGTCTTTTAAAAGAAAGTCTAAGTGTTCACAAGTTTGAGCAAAATTTTCAGAGTGAGGGGCACTTTTTAGTTTCCAATATCTTTCGAGATGCAAACCGGAACGATTGAAAACTGCAAAATGAGCGGGTTTTAACTCAAAAATATTATTAAAGATAGTTGTTCCAGGTGTATGGGCTGGACCAATTCCAAATAATTCGGAAATCCCTTGAGAATCTAAGATTCGTTGAACGCCAGGATATTGAAATATAGCTTTAATTTCAGATGCAAAGATAAAAGAATTATTTTGCATGGTGTAAAATAAAGGCTTAACTCCAAAATGGTCTCTTGCCATAAAAAGTTCTTCATTCTTTTCGTCCCAAATTGCAAATGCAAATATGCCATTTAAATGCTTAACTACATCTTTTCCATAATAAATATAACTTTTTAGTAAAACTTCTGTATCGCTATGACTTTCAAATGTAAAACCATTTGCTTCTAATGTTTGTCTTAATTCTTTTGTATTATAAATTTGCCCATTATAAACTATAATTTGCACCGTTGGGACCGGTTCTCTGCCGTGCACTTTTTGCACCGTTGGGACCGGTTCTCAAACGTGCATTTTTTGCAAGCATAGGTTGTTTGCCTCCTGCCGGGTCGATAACAATCAAACGTTTATGAGCAAGTGCAACATGTTCTCTTATGTAATAACCTTCCTCGTCTGGTCCGCGCTTAGAAAGAGAGGAATTCATATTGATTAAAGTTTGTTTATAATTTATAAGATTTTGTCTATAGTTTACAAAACCAACGATTCCACACATATAAAAAATCCTCCATTTTAAAAATTTTAATAAGTTTAGTAATTTTACCAAGTTTTATAAATTTAATTATTCATTTTATAATATATTCAATATTTTTATAAAAATTGCATAAAAGTTAGACAAAAGCCATAAATTTTATTTGAAATGCAACCAAAAGTTAGACAAAAGTTGCACAAAATTTCCAAAAGCTGTTGACAAATCAGAAAAATGCTTGTATAATTCTATAGTGACTAAATCAGTGAAAAATGAACAGATATATACATATATCTTTATGCGAGGAGGGATTAGGATGGCACAACCAAAAAGAAGATGGTCAAAGGCTAGAACACATTTGAAAAGATCTACATGGAAAGTAGAACAACCAAAATTTGCTACTTGCCCACATTGCCACGAACCAGTATTACCACACAGAGTATGTTCAAACTGTGGATATTATGATGGAAAAGAAGTAGTTGCAAAAAAAGTTGAAGAATAGTAAGACGATAAACGCCGACGAGGCGTTTTTGTGCTGAAATTCATTATTATTTGATATTGTTTGAAATTACTCAAATTCGAAAAAACTAAAATGTGAAAGGCTATTGTATTGCAGGAATGTATAAAACATTGCCCAGAATGGTATAATAGCAATAATTGTAAAAATTTAAGGAGGAATTTAAAGTGAAAAATTTAAGAAAAACTAAAATTGTAGGAACAATCGGTCCAGCAAGTGAAAACAAATTAGAAGAATTATTTGATGCAGGGTTAAATGTATGCAGAATTAATTATTCACATGGTAGCTGGGATGAACAATCAGAAAAAACAGAAACAATAATTAGACTAAGAGAAGAAAAAGATTTACCAATTGCTTTGCTATTAGATATGAAAGGTCCGGAAATTAGAACAGGAATGTTGTATACAGGAAAAAATACAAAAATCCAATTAAAAGATGGACAAAAATTCACATTAGTTAATGAAGATATTACAGGAGACGAAGAAAAAGTTTCTGTAACATATAAAGAATTATATAAAGATGTTCAACCAGGTACAAAAATCTTAATCGATGATGGTGCAATTGAATTAAAAGTTGACGAAGTTGTAGGAAAAGACATTGTTACAACAGTTGTTCATGGAAATGGATTAGGAAGTAGAAAAACTATGAACTTACCAGGAACAATCATCAGATTACCAGGTTTAGCAGAAAAAGATATTGCAGATTTAAAAACAGCTTGTGAACATGAGTATGACTTTGTTGCAATCTCATTTGCAAGAAACTTAGATGATATAAGACAAGTAAGAAAAGTATTAGACGAAAATGGTGGAAAAGATATCCAAATAATAACAAAAATTGAAAATGTTGAAGGATTAGCAAACTTAGATGATATTCTAAACGAAGCTGATGCTCAAATGATAGCTCGTGGAGATATGGCTACAGAAACTGACTTTACAGAACCACCAGTTGTTCAAAAGAGAATTATTAGAACAGCAAATAAATTATTTAAACCAGCTATAACAGCTACACAAATGTTGGAATCAATGACACATCAACCATTACCAACAAGAGCTGAAGCAAGTGATGTTGCAAATGCTATTTATGATAGAACAAGTGCAATAATGCTTTCAGGAGAATGTGCTCAAGGTGATTATCCAGTTGAATGTGTAAAGACAATGGTTAAAATAGCTAACAGAGTTGAACCAGAAATCCATTACTGGAAGAGATTTGACAATAATGAGTATTTAGATTTATCAGATGATGAAGCTAAAATTGCTTATTCTTCATGTGTAACAGCTAAAAACTTTAATGCTGATGCAATTGTTGTATACACACATACAGGAGATTCTGCTAGAACATTAGCTGGTCTTGGAGCTGGATGCCCAATCTTAGCTGTAACAGATAACAAGAGAACATTCCATCAATTAGCTTTAGCTTGGAACGTAACTCCAGTATTTGTTGAAGGTGAAGAAACAATTGAAGAAACAGTTGAAAAAGGAATTCAAAAATTAAGAGAAAAAGAAATCCTTGAAAAAGGTGATGTTGTAGTTCTTTTAGGTGGAGCTCAAACATTTACTAAAGGTATAGATAAAAAAGTTCTTGGAGGAATCGTAAGAATTTAGTTATAAAATAATATTTTTAGCCATCATCTTGTTTTGACGAAATGCTAAACATAAAATATCACAATTTTGATAGAAATATCATTGTTGTGATATTTTTTTACTTGACTATTCAGTCTAATTGATAAAAATTTCTTAAAAATATATAATATCAAAAGATTGAAGAGGAGAGCGAGTGAGGGCAAAAATGATTATAGATAAGATAAAAAAGATGAATAAAGTAGAGAAAAGAAGTAAAAATGAAAAAGCTTCTGATATGTTGATTGGAAAATGGATTAAATGTGATAATTGTAAGGAGATATTGTATAAAGAAGACGTACACAATAATTTTAGTGTGTGTCCTAATTGTGGCAAACATTTTAGGATTTCTGCAAGAAGGAGAATTAGACAAATTGCAGATGATGATACTTTTGTAGAAATTGGAGCAGAAATACAGACAAAAGACCCATTAAAATTTGAAGGATATTTAAAAAAAGTTGAACTGTTGAAACAGAAAACTCAAATTGATGAAGCTGTGAAATGTGGTGTCTGTAAAATTAATGGAGAGAGTGCAGTTATTGCAGTTATGGATGGTAATTTTATGATGGGAAGTATGGGAAGTGCTGTTGGAGAGAGAATAACTTTAGCAATAGAAACTTCGATTGAAAAAAGGCTTCCTTTAATAATATTTTGCGTATCAGGTGGGGCAAGGATGCAAGAAGGAATTATATCACTTATGCAAATGGCAAAAACCTCAGCAGCATTAGCTAAACATGATAAAGAGGGGCTATTATATATATCTGTTTTAACTGACCCAACTACAGGTGGAGTTACGGCAAGTTTTGCGAGCCTAGGTGACATAATAATCGCTGAGCCTAATGCTTTAATAGGGTTTGCGGGTCCTAGAGTAATAGAACAAACTATAAGAGAAAAGTTACCAGAGGGTTTCCAAAGGTCTGAGTTCTTGCTTGAGCATGGGTTTGTGGATATGATTGTTGAAAGAAAAGACATGAAAGAGACTTTATATAGGATATTGAAGATGCATAAAGTTGGATTGAAATGCGATAAAGATATAAAAATATTGAATGAGGAAAGGACTGATGCAAAGGCTAAAACTGCATGGGAAAAAGTTTGCTTAGCAAGAATGGCTGATAGACCTAAAGCATTAGATTATATAAATAAAATATTTACAGATTTTGTAGAATTACATGGAGATAGAAGCTTTGGAGATGATAAATCAATAATTGGTGGCCTGGCATTATTGAATACTGTTCCGGTTACAGTGATTGGAGAACAAAAAGGAAAAAATGTAAAAGAAAATATGGATAGAAATTTCGGGATGCCAAATCCAGAAGGATATAGAAAAGCTTTGCGATTGATGAAGCAAGCAGAAAAATTTAATAGGCCGATAATAACTTTTATAGATACTCCAGGAGCATATCCGGGTATTGGGGCTGAAGAGAGAGGCCAAGGGGAAGCGATTGCAAGAAATATGTTTGAGATGTCAAAAATTAAAGTTCCAATCATATGTGTGGTAATAGGCGAAGGTTCAAGCGGAGGAGCTTTGGCTATTGCTGTAGGGGATAGGATTGTGATGCTTGAAAATGCAGTATATTCGATACTTTCGCCAGAGGGATTTGCTAGCATTTTGTATAAGGATTCGAGCAAAGCTCAAGAGGCTGCTGAAAATATGAAGTTGACAGCACAAGATTTAATGGATTTAGGTGTTATAGATAAAATTGTTGAAGAACCAGAAGAAGGTGCTCAAGCAAATTTTAAGATGGTGGCTGATGAGTTGAAGTCTTATATTGCGAAGTCTATAGATGAGCTTAGTTCAATTGCGTGTATTTCGAAGGATGAGTTGATTGAGGAAAGATATAAAAAATTTAGAAAAATGCACGGATGAGAACCGGTCCCAACGGTGCACTTTTTACATAGTTTTGCATAGTTGAAGGCTGTTTTGCACCGTTGGGACCGGTTCTCATCCGTGCAAGAATTAAATATGGAGGTAAAATTAAATGATTTTAAATAACAAAAAAATAGTAATAATGGGGATAAGAAATAAATGGAGTATTGCTTGGGGAGCGGCGAAGTCTGCTAATGAGCAGGGCGCACAGGTGATTTTTACATGTGGTTCAAAAGAAAAGATTGAGAAAATAAAAGAATTAACAGACGAAATTCCTAATTCAGATGTTTTTGCATGTGATGCAAGTTCTGATATAAGTATTCAAGAATGTTTTGAAGAAATTAAAAACAAATATGGAAAAGTAGATGGAATTCTTCATGCGATTGCTCATGCTAATACAGAAGATTTACGAAATGATTTTATTTTGACATCAAGAAGTGGATACGCTCATGCATGTGATGTAAGCGCTTATTCATTGATTGCAGTGGCACAAATAGCCAAGAAAATAAATCTATTAAGTGAAGGTGCAAGTATTGTTTCATATACATATTATGGGGCAGAGAAAGTAGTTGAAGGATATAATGTAATGGGAGCAGCAAAAGCAGCATTAGAAGCTAATATTAGGTATCTGGCAAATGATTTGGGAAAATATAAAATACGAATTAATGGTATTTCTGCAGGCCCAATAAAGACATTATCTGCTAAAGGAATAAAAGATTTTAATATAATATTAGATGAGGTGGAAAATAAAGCACCATTACACCAAAATGTAACGCCAAAGCAGGTTGGCGATGCTACAAGTTTTTTATTTAGCGATATGTCTTCTGCTATTACTGGCGAAATCATTCATGTCGATAATGGTTTTTCAATTATTGGGGCATAAAAACTGCACGTTTGGGACCGGTTCTCTGCGGTGCAAAATTTGCACCGCAGAGAACCGGTCCCAAACGTGCAAACATCAAAAAATTTCCATAAATGCTTGATTTTTTCGATAAAGTATAGTACAATAGTTATGTAAAAAAATGTTCCTTAAACTTAGCACAATAAAAAACACCTATTATTGTAGCTCGGTATAAGGAGAAAAAGGAAATAGGAGGTGTTATTATGACAACAGAAAGAAAACAACAAATCATTAATGAATATAGAAGAGACGAAAAGGATACTGGTTCTTCAGAAGTTCAAATCGCTCTTTTAACAGAAAGAATTAATGAATTAACAGAGCATTTAAAAGTTCATAAGAAAGACAACCATTCTAGAAGAGGTCTTTTAAAGATGGTTGGTAAAAGAAGAAATTTATTAAACTACTTAGCTAAAAAAGATGAAGAAGCTTATAAAGAACTAGTTAAAAAATTAGGACTAAGAAAATAGTTGATAAGTTGTATGTAGAAGGGCGTTTGCAACATGCGACGTCTTTTTATTAGGTAAAAAGTAGGTATAGGCAAATTATGAGTAGAAAGGTAGCTTGTATAATGTTTTAAATAGCAGTGCTTAAAATTTAAGATATTATAGAGGTTACAATCTACAGATGGTTTGCAGTATACTTCGTTATCTTTAATAAAGTATTGAAGATTAATAAAGAGATAGGTGTAAAGTAAAACGAATTGGCGAGATGTGATAAAAACGCTTTTGCCAGAAAAAAGAAAGGTAGGAAAATTATGTTTAAAAGTTATGAAACAGAATTAGCAGGAAGAAAACTTGTAATAGAAACAGGCAAACTATGTGGATTAGCAAATGGAAGTGTAGTTGTAAAATATGGAGATACTGTAGTAATGGTAAATGTTACAGCATCAAAAGAACCAAGAGATGGAATCGATTTCTTCCCATTATCAGTAGATTATGAAGAAAAATTATATTCAGTTGGAAAGATTCCAGGATCTTATCAAAAAAGAGAAGGTAAGCCAAGTGATAAAGCAATATTGACATCAAGAGCAATTGACAGACCTTTAAGACCACTATTCCCAAAAGATTTTAGAAACGATGTTGTAGTTGTTGCAACAGTTCTATGTGTAGAGCAAGACAATTCACCAGAAGTAGCAGCAATGATAGGAGCTTCAGCAGCTTTATCAATTTCTGACATTCCATTTGGTGGACCAACAGCAGCAGTAAATGTAGGTTTGGTTGATGGAGAAATAGTTATAAACCCAACAGAATCTCAAAGAGAAAAAAGTGATTTGACTTTAACAGTTGCAGGAACAGCCGAAAAAGTAGCAATGATTGAAGCAGGAGCTAATGAAGTTCCAGATGATGTAATGCTAGAAGCAATTAAAAAAGGACATGCTGAAATTAAAAAGATATGTGAATTTATTCAAAAAATGAAAGATGAAATTGGAAAACCAAAATTTGAATACAAATCATTTGCAGTTGACCATGATTTATATGAATTTTTAGAAAACAATTTCACAGAAAAAATGAAAATTGCTGTTCAAGAAGTTGATAAAGAAACTAGAGACAACAATGTAGCAGCATTATCAGACGAAATAACAGCAGCTGTTACAGAAAAATTAGGAGAAGAAGCTGTAGCAGAAAGAGCTCAAGAAATTGGAGAAGCTATTTATAAGTTAGAGAAAAAATGTGTAAGAGATATGATATTCTATGAGCACAAAAGAGTTGACGGAAGAGCAATTGACGAAATAAGACCATTATCATGCGAAGCTGGAGTATTACCTCGTACACATGGAAGTGCTATATTTACAAGAGGTCAAACTCAAGTAATGTCAATAGTAACACTTGGAATGTTAAGTGAAGAACAAGACTTAGATGGTATTGATACAGAAACATCAAAAAGATATATGCATCAATATAATTTCCCTGCATACAGTGTTGGAGAAGCTAGACCATCAAGAGGTCCTGGAAGAAGAGAAATTGGGCATGGGGCTTTAGCAGAAAAAGCATTAGTTCCAGTACTTCCATCAAAAGAAGAATTCCCTTATGCTATAAGAGTTGTATCAGAAGTATTATCTTCAAATGGTTCAACATCTCAAGCAAGTATTTGTGGAAGCACATTATCTTTAATGGATGCAGGTGTTCCAATTAAAAGACCAGTTGCTGGTATTTCTACAGGTTTAGTAACAAATCCAAATGACCCAGATGATTATGTAATGCTAACAGATATTCAAGGACTTGAAGATTTCTTCGGAGATATGGATTTCAAAGTTGGTGGTACAGAAAAAGGTATTACAGCTATTCAAGTAGATATAAAAGTTGATGGATTATCATATAAGATAATTGAAGAGGCTTTTGCTAGAACTAGAAAAGCAAGACAATATATTTTAGATGATATTATGAAACCTGTTATTGCTGAACCAAGAGAAGAACTTTCTCCATATGCACCTCAAATAGTTACTACTCAAATTAAAGTTGAAAAAATTAAAGATGTAATTGGTAAAGGTGGAGAAACAATTAATAAGATAATCGATGCAACTGGTGTTAAAATTGATATCGAAGAAGATGGACAAGTTATGATTTATTCTCCAGACCAAGATAAAGCTTACCAAGCTTTAGATATGATAGAAGATATTGTTAGAGAATTTGAAGTTGGACAAATCTATTATGGAACTGTTACTAGAACAACTTCATTTGGAGCTTTTGTTGATATCGGCGGAGGTAAAGAAGGTTTGGTTCATATTTCTAAAATTGCTAAGGAAAGAGTTAATAAGGTAGAGGATTATGTTAAACCTGGAGATAAGGTTCCTGTAAAAGTTATTGGAATTGATGACCAAGGTAAAATTAATCTTACTATGAAAGATTTAGTGGACTTGAGTCAAGAGAAAATTTTAGAAGATGAAATTAAAGATGAAAATAATGAATAATAATGAAAAGAGGAGCTATATTATAGCTCCTCTTAGTCAGTTATTGACATGTGGGTAGGACAGAGTTAACCAAAAATGTCAAATTTCTGAACTGCCCCCTTTGTTATGTAGATGCAATCAGCAGATACACCTGTCAGACGTTCCAAATTTCTTCGGAACTCCTGGTCGGGTATCTTTTCCAACCTATCATAGTCGGAGAGCGATGTAAACACATCCACATCTAACCGACATATGGTGCGGCTTCCTACTTTGAGTTTCTGAAGAAGTAATACTTGATTGTAGCACTTATCTTCAGGGACGAAGTTTTCATCTTCGTCCTCATCAATACTGATGATGGGACTTGCCAGGCAATACTGGCCTTCCTTTGCATTTTTAAATCTGTCAATAACTGTCATTCCTCTATATGTTTTCTTTTTCATATAGGTTCCTCCTTAGTATGTGACCACTCTAATCCAAGTGGCGATTTATTGTTTAACTAATACGATTGTAACATATTTATGTAAATAAGTCAAATCAGAGATTTTAATCCGTAATATAAGTAATGCTTATGATAAAAATGGAATAAAAAAAGAGAAGAAAAACTAAAAATAAAATTTTTCTTCTCTAAAATTTCATAATATAGAAAGAACTAATTACAATACGTTAGTTCTTCTATAGACCGGTTCCTCAACATACAGTATAGAATGACCAACAATTTTGGCACATTCAGCTAATGCAGAAGCAAAAGGTTCCTTATCATGTCCGATATTAGCAGGAAATTCCTTTAATACCATATTAGAACCGTTTCGATATTCTTCTAAAATCCAACAGTTTTCCTGTTTCCGAAGAATATAACGTGCTGTTTTAGGTGCATCCAAATATGAATTTACATATATATGTCTCATAATGGAAAACTCCTTTCGATGAAATATCCCTTTATCAAGGGATGTGTTTACTTGTAACAAATACTATTATAGCACGTATTCTACATAAAATCAATACATAAATAGAAAAAAGTTGTAAATTTAATATTGATTAAACTATTTAATATTAAAAACTATACTTTTATAGCTTCATATGATAAAATGCGATAGAGGTAAGGAAACAATTAGAATCGAGCAACAAGAGAGAAAGGAGACTGACTATGGCAAATGAAGTAAAATGGACAGAAGAGCAAAAGCAAGCGATATATGAAAAAGATAGTAATATATTAGTTGCAGCAGCTGCTGGAAGTGGAAAAACCGCAGTATTAGTAGAAAGAATAATAAATAAAATAATAAACGAAAACATAGATATAGACAAGCTATTAGTAGTAACATTTACAAATGCAGCAGCATCAGAAATGAGAGAAAGAGTATTAAATGCAATATACAAAGAGATAGACGAAGACCCAGAAAACGAAAAATTGCAAAGGCAAGTAACTTTGTTGAATAAAGCAAGTATATGCACAATAGACTCGTTCTGTTTAGATGTGGTAAGAAATAATTTTTTCGAAATAGACATAGCACCAAACTTTAGAATAGGAGATACTACAGAAATTGAAATCTTAAAGCAAGATGTTTTAGAGGATTTATTTGAAGAAAAGTATGAAGCAGAAGACAAGGACTTTACTAAATTGATAAATACATATACAAGCTATAAAGACGATACGCCATTAAAAGAACTCATTTTAAAAATTTACACATATATTCAAAGTAATCCGTTTCCAGAAAAATGGTTAGATGAAAAGATAGAAATGTTCAACTTATCTGATAAACTAAAAGAAGATTTTTCAAATACAATATGGGGAAAATTATTGTTAAAACAAGTAAAAGAGATAGTAGAAGACTCTGAATTAAAACTTGAAGTAGAAAGACAGAATTTAGCAAAATATTCTGAACTTGAAAAATATTTTTTAATTATAAATGATGATATAGAACAATTACAAATGTTAAAAATGAATTTAGACTCATGGGATAAGGCCTATGAAATAGTATCAAACATAAAATTTAAAACTTGGGTAACAGATAAAAAAATAACATTAGAGGCGAAAGATATTGCAAAATCTGCAAGAGATACAGTAAAAGCAAATTTAAAAAAAGTAACAGAAAAGATATTGATATTTAATTCTCAAGAAGCAAATGAAGATATAAACGATATGTATGATGTTCTAAAAAAATTAGAAAATATAATTTTAGAATTCGACCAAAAATTTGAAAAGAGAAAAAAGGATAAAAACATTGTAGACTTTAGTGATGTTGAACATTTTGCATTAAAAATATTACTAAACGAAGATGGTACACCATCAGAAATAGCAAAAAAATATCAAGAAAAATATCAAGAAATTGCAATAGATGAATATCAAGATAGTAACCTAGTCCAAGAATACATATTGACCTCAATTTCAAAAGGTAACAACATTTTTATGGTAGGAGATGTAAAACAAAGTATTTATAAATTTAGACAAGCAAGACCGGATTTATTTTTAGAAAAATACAAAACATATCAAACAAAAGCTAACAAGGGTGCTGAGGATGACTTAAAAATTCAATTGTTCAAAAACTTTAGAAGCAGAAAAGAAGTATTAGACTTTTCTAATCAAATATTTGCCAATATAATGAGTGAAGAATTGGGAGAGCTAAATTATACAGAGGAAGAATATTTGAATTTGGGAGCAAACTACGAAGATACAAAACAAGATTTAAAAGCAGAGATTGATATATTACTTACTGATGATAATGAAGATTTAACCACAGAACAGAAGGCTAGTGCAACAGGTACTTCAAATTGGAAAGAAACAAGTGAGACAGAAGATGACGAAGCGGAAGAAACAGAAAGAGTGGAGAACATTGAATTAGAAGCAAAATTTGTAGCAAATAGAATTAAACAATTAATAGAAAATAAATTTCAAGTATATGATGCTAAAAAACAAGAAAAGAGAGATATAAAATATAAAGATATTGTAGTATTATTAAGGTCGACAAAAGAACCAGCACCAATATTTGAAAAAGAAATCTTAAATTTAGGTATGCCAGTATTTAGTGATTCATCAGCAGAATATTTAGAAAGTATAGAAATTCAAACTATAATGAGTTTGTTAAAAATTATAGACAATCCATTTCAAGAGATACCATTAGTAGCTGTTGTGAGGTCTATGATTGGAGGTTTTTCAGATAATGAATTAGTTGAGATTAGATTGAGTGATAAATATGACAATTTTTATAATACAATTTTAAAAGCAAAACAAACTGTGGGAACTAATCTACGTGCAAAAATTGATAGGTTTTTAAATAATTTAGAAATGTGGAGAAAAGAACAAGAATACTTAAGCTTAGATGAGTTAATTTGGAAGATATATAATGATACTGGATATTATAATTATGTAGGATTAATGACAAATGGAGAACTAAGACAAGCCAATCTGAAAATGTTGTTTGAAAAAGCGAAACAATGTGAAAGTATTAGTTTTAAAGGATTGTTCAACTTTATAAATTATATAGAAAAAGTAAAAACAAGCAGTAAAGACATGGATTCTGCAAAAATAATAGGAGAAAATGATGATGTAATCAGAATTATGAGTATCCACAAGAGTAAAGGTTTAGAATTTCCAGTAGTATTTTTATCTGGAACAGGGAAACAGTTTAACATGCAAGATTTAAATAACAAAATTTTGTTGCATCCAGACATCGGAATTGGTGTAAAATACATTGACTATGATAGGCAAATAGAATATGATACATTATCCAAACAAGCAATGAGAAATCAGATTATGTTAGAAACGTTGTCAGAAGAGATGAGAGTTTTGTATGTTGCATTAACAAGAGCAAAAGAAAAATTAATCATTACAGGATATACAACTGAAGATAAACAAAAAGGATTACATGAAATGCATGATAAGTATAGTGAATTAAATTCGATTTTATTAAAAAAATGTAAAACATATTTGGATTGGATTGAACTCGTATACAAGTATAATCAGGATATTATGGAAAAATTAGCTATAATACATGTATATAGTAAAAACGAAATACTAGAAAGTTGTGATACGAAAAAAGAAGAAGTTCAAAATACAACAGAACAAATTTTAAATAAATTATCAGAGGTTAAAATAGATGAACATGAAGAAAAAAAAATAAGGAATTTGTTAGAATATACATATAAATTTAATAACTCAACAGTTATTCCAACTAAAACATCTGTGACTGAAATAAAAGAAATGAGGGAACATAAGCCTAAAGAAGAGAATAGCGATGATGCGAAGAAAGTTGTTGTGCCAACTCCTAAATTCCTTGCAAATGATGAAGAAATAAGCATAACTAATGCAGAAAAAGGTACATTAATTCATTTATGTATGCAAAAGTTAGACTTAACTAAAAAAATGTATACATATAATGATGTAAAAGATTTGGTTGCAAAATTAGAAATACAGAAAATAATAACACAAAAACAAGCAGAGGCAATTAATATCAATAAGGTATATCAGTTTACAAAATCAAGTATCTGGGACGAAATGACCCATGCCCTTGTGGTTCAAAGAGAAAAAGCTTTTTATATTAGTGTTCCTGCTAAGGAAATTTATCATGAGGAAATTGAAGAAAATATTTTGGTTCAAGGTGTGATTGATTTGTTTTATATTAATGCACAAAATGAACTTGTGCTTGTGGATTTTAAAACAGATTATGTTGAAGATAGAAATGAACAAGTTTTGGTTGATAAATATGATGTTCAATTAAAATTGTATAAGAGAGCTCTGGAAGATGCTTTGCATAGAAAGGTGAATAAGGTGTATATTTATTCTACTTATTTGGAAAAAAAAATAGAAATTTTGGCATAGTAATGTTTTAAAATTAGTTAATAATCTTTATTTTTAGTATAAAATGTGATAGAATACTTAAGATGATAGAAAAAGGATAGGAAAAATGGAATATAAAGAAGAGATATTAGAAAAATGTTTGCCTAAATATTTAGAAGATGACTTAAAAAATTATAAAGAAGGATTAAAAAATAAATCAACACTTATAGATTGCTTGTTGGGAGAATTGCAACAATCAATTAATTGTGCATATGTTGACAATGAAATAACAGAAGAGCAATGTGATTATTTATATAGAAAATATATTCATGGAGGTGGAAAATGATAGACTTTACAAATTGCAAAATTAATAAATTTAGATATTATGGTGGAAAAAACGGAGGAAAGATATGTATTATTTATAATAATGAAGAATACATGCTTAAATTTCCAAATGTAAATGATGGAGTTAAAGAACATGAATATTCAAATAGTTGCATATCTGAATATATTGCATGCGAAATTATTAGAACATTAGGATTAGAAGTGCAAGAAACTATTTTAGGAACTTATTCTAGCCAAGAAAATACTAAAATCGTAGTTGCATGTAAAGATTTTACTAGTTATGGAAAAATATTTAAACAATTTGCGGAATTGAAAAATAGCCAAATAGAAACTTCAAAAAATGGGTATGGAACAGAATTAAATGAAGTAATAGAAACCATAGAAGAGCAGCAAATATATGATGCAAAAAAACTAAAAGAATTTTTCTGGAATATGTTCATAGCAGATGCTCTTGTGGGAAACTTTGATAGACATAATGGAAACTGGGGATTCTTAATTGATGAAGCAAAACAAAGTGTTGAGATAGCACCAATATATGATTGTGCATCATGTTTGTATCCTCAATTAACAGATGAAAGAATAAAAGAAATTATAAATGATGAAGATGAAATTAATGCTAGAGTGTATGTATTTCCAACATCAGCATTAAAAGAAAATGGAAAAAAAATAAATTATTTTGAATATATAAATAATCTAAATAATGAAGACTGTAATAATGCAGTATTGAGAATTGTTCCATTAATTGATTTAAACAAAATAAATAATATAATTGAACAAACTCCTGAAATAACTGAAATAAGAAAAGAGTTTTATAAAAAAATAATAAAAGAAAGATATGAAAAAATCTTATTAAGCACGTACACAAAAATAAAAGAAAGGTAGCAGTAAAAAGCAAAATGGAAACAAAATACATAGAAAAAGTAAAAGAAATAAATAA
The DNA here is from genome assembly GCA_934167685.1 of uncultured Clostridia bacterium. Classification (GTDB taxonomy): domain Bacteria; phylum Bacillota; class Clostridia; order TANB77; family CAG-508; genus CAG-269. Next base: position 84,365 of record CAKPLQ010000002.1, read on the forward strand.
AGAAAAGAACTTAAAATATTACATACTAACAATGGGATGCCAACTAAACGAAAATGACTCAGAAAAGCTATGTGGAATGGTAGAAGAAATGGGATACCAACCAACAGAAGACTACAAAGAAGCAGACTTAGTGATATTTAATACATGTTGTGTAAGAGAAAATGCAGAAGACAAGCTATTTGGAAAATTAGGAGAACTAAAAAAAGTAAAAGAAACAAGAGGAACAATAATAGCAATAGGCGGATGTATGATGCAAGAAAAACATATAACAGATAAGATACATGAAAGTTACTCATATACAGACATAATATTTGGAACACACACATTGCAAAACTTTCCAGAAGACTTGTATAAAACATTAGAAACAAAAAAGAAACAACAAGACATATTAGATATAGATGGAGAAGTATATGAAGGTCTTCCAATAAAAAGAACAAGCAATATAAAAGCATCTGTAACAATAATGTATGGCTGTAACAATTTTTGCACATATTGTATAGTTCCATATGTACGTGGAAGAGAAAGAAGTAGACATCCAAAAGACATATTAGCAGAAGTAGAAGAACTTGCAAAAGAAGGATACAAAGAAATTACACTATTAGGGCAGAATGTAAATTCATATTTAAGAGCAGAAAAATGGAAAGAAGAAGGCAAAGAATATAAAGGAATAAATTCATTTGCAACATTACTAAGAGCGATAAATAAAATTGACGGAATAGAAAGAATTCGATTTGTATCACCACATCCAAAGGACTTTACAGATGATGTAATAGATGCAATTGCAGACTGTGAAAAAGTTTGCAAATTAGTGCATTTACCACTTCAATCAGGAAGCACAAATGTATTAAAATTAATGAACAGAAAATATACAAAAGAACAATATTTAGAATTAGTAGAAAAAATGAAAAAAAGAATACCAAACTTAACACTTTCAACAGACATAATAGTTGGATTTGCAGGAGAAACAGAGGAAGACTTTGAAGATACATTAGATGTTGTAAGAAAAGTATGTTTTGAACAAGTATATATGTTTATATATTCAAGAAGAGTTGGAACACCAGGAGATAAGATGGAGAATCAAATTCCAGAAGATATTAAACATAAAAGATTTGATAGATTAAAAGAATTAGTAGAAAGTCAAATAGCAGAAAACAATCAAAAATATATAGGAACAACTCAAAAAGTATTAGTAGAAGGTCCAAGCAAAAATAATCCAGATTTATTAACTGGAAGAACAGATAGTAATAAAGTAGTAATCTTTAAAGGTAGTTCTGAACTAAAGGATAAGATTATAGATTTAAAAATAGTTTCAGAACATATGTGGTATTTAAAAGGAGAAAGATAAAATGGCGCAAACAATAGCAGAAATTGAAGATAGATCAGTAATATCACCAATGATGCAAAAATATTTAGAAACGAAAGAAGAATATAAAGATTGCATACTATTTTACAGATTAGGCGATTTTTATGAAATGTTTTTTGAAGATGCACTAATAGCTGCAAGAGAACTAGAGATAACGCTAACAGGAAAAGATTGTGGTTTACCAGAAAGAGCACCAATGGCAGGAATTCCACATCATGCAGCAGAAGTATATGCAGAAAAATTAATAGAAAAAGGATATAAAGTTGCAATTTGTGAGCAACTAGAAGACCCCAAAACAGCAAAAGGCATTGTAAAAAGAGGCGTAATAAGAATACTTACACCTGGAACAATAGTAGAAAGTAATTTACTAGAAGAAAAGAAAAATAATTATATAATGAGTATTTGCAAAAGTGGAATTTACTTTGGAATAAGTGTATGTGATATTTCAACAGGAGAATTTTATAGTAGTGAAATTAAAAGCGAAAATAACTTTGCATTATTGCTAGATGAAATAGCAAGATTTGCACCATCAGAAATAATAGCAAATTCAATGATGTTTGAATGCCAAGAAGAGATGGATAAAATACGTGAAAGATTTTCTATGTATATGAGTAGATTTAGTGAAAAATTCTTTACAGATGATGTTGGAAATTTAACATTGGATTACAATATAATAGAAAATAAAAAAGAAGTAACAAATTTAAAAGAAAAGCCATTAGCAGTAAAATCAATAAATGCATTGTTAGAATACTTAAACGAAACTCAAATGACGAGTTTGGAACATATAAATACAATAACAATTTATAGTTTATCAAAATATATGTCATTAGATATAAATGCAAGAAGAAATCTAGAAATAACAGAAAAGATGAGGGATAAAAGCAAAAAAGGAACTTTGCTTTGGGTATTAGACAAAACAGCAACATCTATGGGAGGACGTTTGTTAAGAAGATGGTTAAATGATCCTCTTTTAGAAGTTAAAGATATTCAAGAAAGATTAGATGCGGTAAAAGAACTAAAAGACAATATGATGCTTAGAGGCGAAATTACAGATACACTAAAAAAAGTATATGACATAGAACGTCTTGCAGGAAAAATGACATATGGTAATGCAAATGCAAGAGATATGATAACACTAAAAAATTCACTAGAAAGATTACCAGAAGTAAAAAGTGTTTTAGCAATGTGTCAATCACATAAATTAAAAGAGTTATATGATAATCTAGATGAATTAAAAGATGTATTTGCATTAATAGAAAAATCAATTGTAGAAGATCCACCTATGACAATAAAAGATGGTGGAATAATTAAACTAGGATATGACGAAGAAATAGATACATTGAAACGAGCTTCAACAGAAGGTAAAACTTGGCTTGCAAAATTAGAAGCAGATGAAAAAGAAAAGACAGGAATTAAAACTTTAAAAGTTGGATACAACAAGGTATTTGGATATTATATTGAAGTTTCAAAATCATTTGTATCACAAGTACCTGAAAGATTTATTAGAAAGCAAACACTAACAACAGGAGAAAGATATATAACAGAAGAATTAAAGACAATCGAAAATCAAATTTTAGGAGCAGAAGAAAAGGTAGTAAACCTTGAATATAATGCATTTGTG
>CAKPLQ010000003.1 GCA_934167685.1 uncultured Clostridia bacterium
AAAATATTAGCACTAAACTATAAAAATTTAGTGCTAATAAATAAAATTTTTTAAGACATTTTCAAAAATGATTGACACCATATATTTAATCTCAAATTTTGTTCCATTCTCATTTTCAGAAGAACAAATTATATAGCCATTATCTCTTTCAATAATACTTTTAGCAAGAGCTAAACCAATTCCGACACTATCACTAGAGGAATTTTGTCCTTTATAAAAACGTTCAAAAATATGTTTAATATCTTTAGAATTAATGCCACAACCCTCATCTTGTATAACTATTTTAGTATAAAAATTATTTTGTTCATAACTAATATAAATATTTTTATTTTCTGGTGTATGTTCAATGCAGTTCTTTACTATATTAGTTATAGCCTCTAATTGCCAATTGTAGTCTCCTATAAAAAATACATTTTTGTTATTAGTATTAACAATTATATTTTGTTGTTTTATGTCTAATGGAATAGCAAGATTTTGAATAACATTATTAATTAGTTCTTGAACATTAATTTCTTGTGTTTTAAAAATAGCTGTTCCTGAATCCAATTTAGACAATTTCAATAATGAAATAACAAGCCAATTTATCCATTCAACCTGCCTACTAATCTCGTGTATAAATTCCTGTCTAGTGTTATCATCCATCTGTGGATTTTCTCTTATATTATCTAGCATTATAGAAATTGAAGTTAATGGAGTCTTTAATTGATGAGAAATATCTTCCAAAGAAGTTTGCAAAACATTTTTATCCTTATCTGAAGTTTCTGCTTGTTCTTTAAGCATTACCGTTATTTTATACAATTCGTTACTTAAATTACTCAATTCATTTTCTGTATTTTTTTCTATATTAAGATTATAATTTCCTTTATTAATTTCTTCTATATAATTAATAATACTCTCTATTTTTCTATTTTGTTTATTTTGATACATAAGGATTACAACAATAATTAAAATTGCAAATATTGCATTACTAATTATGCTATTTATAATCATTTCTTGCTTTTGGTTTTGAAGTTCATTTATTGCCTGAACTTTATTTACATCAATACCAAATTTTTTTAAGATTTCTTCTCCCTTTTCGCTTGAACTATTTCCATTTAATATTTTTAAAATTTCCTCATTATCAACATCAGGATATGCTTGCGTTATCTCTCCTATAATATTGGAAATAACACCATTAATTTTATCTTGATATTTCTTATTATATTTAAAAATGATTGCGCAATTTCCTATTTCAACTGCTATAGTTATTATTAAAATTATACACACTAATTTTATTTTTTCTCTCATTGTTCAACCACCTTATATCCTATCCCTCTAACAGTTTGAATAAATTTTCCATCTTTATCATCTAATTTATTTCTTATTCTTTTTATATAAACTGTAAGTGTATTATCATTTACAAAATTTCCTGCTATGTCCCAAATTTTATCTAATATTTGCTCTCTTGTAACCAATATGCCTTTGTTAGAAACCAACATAAATAATATTTTATATTCAAGTCCTGTAAATGTAATCTCTTTTCCATCTTTATATACTAATAACTTGCTATTATCAATAATTATATTCCCACATTTTATTTGAACTTCATTAATTTCCTCATGATAATATCTTCGCAATACACTTTTTATTCTTGAAATTAATTCTCTGGTTCTAAATGGCTTTATTATATAATCATCTGCTCCCATATCTAACCCTTGAACAACATTTGACTCTTCATCTTTGGCTGTTAAAAATATAACTGGTACATCTCCTAAATTTTTAACATATTTACATATTTCATAGCCATCTCCATCTGGTAATGAAATATCCAGTAAATATAGGTCAAATTTTCTTTTTTTTATCTTTGTCTTTGCCATTACAATATTTTGCGCAGTTTCAACCTCAAACTTTTCCTGTTCTAATGAATATTTCAATCCTTTAGTTATTGTTTCATTATCTTCTACTAATAATATTTTTTGCATAGCTTCACTTCCTACTCTTATTATACATATTTTTATATAAAATGCAAATTTTTTTCAATAATACTTTTACTTTTTAATTTTTTATTATATAATCTGTTTTAGAAATTAAATGAAAGGATTGCAAAAGATGGAACATTGGAGTGTAGAAGATTATAAAAATTTTACAAATAACAAAATTAAAAAAACAAAATATAGAGCTAATAAAACTTCTGTAGATGGTCATACTTTTGATAGCCAAAAAGAAGCAGATTATTATTGCCAACTAAAATTAAAATTACAAGCTAAAGAAATTAACGGATTTTGTTTGCAACCAACTTTTATGTTAGCACCAGGTCTAAAATATAAAGCTGATTTTATTGTTTTTAATACGGATAGTACTTATGATGTTATTGATGTAAAAGGAGTTAGAACTAAAGAATATATTACCAAAAAGAAGGTTTTTGAAGATAAGTATAATATGAAAATCATAGAAATTTAAAAAGTGCAATCCCTATAAGGTTGCACTTTTTTCGTTAAACTTTACTTTTCCACGGAATTATCTTCTTGCAGTATATCTGTTTTATCTTGTTCTGTAATAACCTTGTATTTAACCATTTTATCTAAAACTTGAATTTGTCTTTGTTTTGCCAAACCTAAATGTTTAGTTGGACAATATGCCGAAGGGGCATTAGGTATTCCAGCTAACATACTCGCCTCATTTCTATTCATCTCTTTGGGCTCTTTACCATAATAGCCTTCTGACGCATCTTTTACACAATAATAGCCATCTCCAAAATAACTTGTATTTAAATACAATTCTAAAATAGTATCTTTATCACAATTTTTTTCTATCTCATATGCCATAAACAATTCTGCTACTTTTCTTAATGCAGACTTTTCTTGAGTGAAATAAATATTTTTTGCTAACTGTTGTGTTATTGTACTTCCTCCCTCTTGTAATTCCCAAGATTTTATATTCACAAAAACTGCTCTTGTTATTGCAATCAAATCTATTGGACCATGCTCATAAAACCTTCTGTCTTCTACTGCAATTACAGCATTTTTATAAAACTCTGGCATGTCTTTTAATTCAGTATAATTTTCTTTAGCTTTTATTTCAGCCACTTTGTCTGCTATATTTGTTTTTTCAAGTACTTCTTTGTATATTTTGTGTCCTTTATATGCTAGTATTCCTCCTGCTATCAGTATTACAGTTATTATTAGTAATAATAATCTTCTTATTAATTTCATAATTAGTACATCCTTTTTTATTTTTAATTATACTTTTTAATTGTGACTAAAAAGTGACAATTTTCGGAATAAATATTATTGCTCCAATTATTACTGCGCCAATTGCTAAAGTTAATACCGCTCCAGCAGCAATATCTTTAGCTAATTTGGCTTGTGGATTTTTTTGAGGACTTACCATATCTACAACAGTCTCTATGGCTGTATTAAATAATTCTGCTGATATTACCATTACAATTGTTATGATTATAATACACCATTCGATTTTACTTAATTTTAAAAATATACCTAAGGCAATGACTATTGCCATTGCCAATACATGTATTTTCATATTTCTTTCAGTTTTAAATGAAGAAATAACACCTTCTATTGCATATTTAAAACTGTTTATCATTTTTTTATATTCTTGTTTTGGATTCATATTCTCTCCTTAACATTATTTTACTAATCTTTCTGTTTCTTTTGCTATCATTAATTCTTCGTTTGTTGGAACTACATAAACTTTTATCTTAGAATCTGGTGTAGAAATTTCTTTTTCTTCTCCTCTCATGTTGTTTGCATCAACATCAACTTTTACTCCCATAAATTCTAATTTTTCACAAATTCCTCTTCTTATGTTTATTTGGTTTTCTCCAACTCCACCTGTAAATACAATATAATCTACTCCATTCATTGCAACTGCATATTTAGCAATATATGATGCAATTTCATATTTAAATTTTTCAATTGCTATTGCAGCTCTTTCATTATCCCCATAAGATGCTGCTTCTATTTCTCTAAAGTCTGGAGCTAATCCTGATATTCCTTGTACTCCTGATTTTTTGTTTAATACACTTTCAGCTTCTTCTGCTGTCCATCCTTCTTTTTTCATTAAGAATGTTACTACTGATGGGTCTAAATCTCCAGAACGTGTTACCATTGGAATTCCTGCAAGTGGTGTTAAGCCCATACTTGTGTCAACTGATTTTCCACCTTGAACAGCACATATACTTGAACCTTGTCCTAAATGACATGTAACTATTTTTAAATCTTCTACATTTTTTCCAACTATTTCTGCCAATCTTTGTGATACATACATATGTGAAGTTCCATGGAATCCATATTTTCTAATTCCATATTTTTCGTAATATTCATATGGTATTGGATAAATATATCTCTCTTTTGGCATTGTTTGATGGAATGCAGTATCAAATACTCCTACCATTGGTTTTCCTGGCATTACTTTTTGGCATGCTTCTATTCCAATAATTCCTGCTGGATTGTGTAATGGTGCTAAATCGATACATTCTTTTAGAACTTTTACAACTTCATCTGTAATAATTACTGATTGATTGATTTTTTCTCCACCATGTACTAATCTATGTCCAATTGCAGATATTTCATCTAAACTATCTATTACTTTATATTCTGGATTTATTAATTGTTTTAATGTAAAGTCTACTGCTTCTTCATGTGTTTTTGCTGGATGTTGTATTTCAATTTTTTGTCCGTTTACTTTATGAGTTATAAATGCTTCATCTTCTCCTATTCTCTCATATTTTCCAGAAGCTAAAACTTCTTCTGTTTCCATATTTATTAATTGATATTTTAGTGATGAACTACCACAATTTAATACTAATACTTTCATTTTTCATTTTCCTTTCTAATTTCTTTTAATAATTTTTTCAGTTTCTTTTGCTATCATAAGTTCCTCATTTGTTGGAACCACATAGACTTTTACTTTAGATTCTGGTGTAGAAATTTCTGCTTCTTCTCCTCTTGCCAAATTAGCTTTTCCTGAAATTTCAACTCCTAAAAATTCTAAATACTTACAAATTTCACTTCTTGAATACGGTGATTTTTCGCCTACTCCAGCAGTAAATGTTATAACATCTATTCCTTCCATTGCAACTGCACATTTCGCAATATATCCAGCAATTGCATAATGGTAAGCATCAAGTGCTAATTTTGCCTGTTTTCCTCCTGCCAAAGCTTCAGCCTCAATATCTCTAAAATCTACTGAAACCATTGACATTCCAAATACTCCAGATTCTTTATTCAAAATTGTTTCAGCTTCTTCTGCTGTCCATCCTTCTTTTTTCATTAAATATGTTACTACTGATGGATCCAAATCTCCAGAACGCGTTCCCATCGGAATTCCACCCAGTGGTGTTAATCCCATACTTGTTTCAACTGAGTTTCCATTTTTTATAGCACAGATACTTGCTCCTTGCCCTAAATGGCAATTTACTATTTTTAAATCTTCAATATTTTTTCCACTTATCTCTGCTACTCTGTTTGCAACATATTGATGTGAAGTACCATGGAACCCATATTTTCTTACATGATATTTTTCATAATATTCATATGGTATTGGATAAATGTATTTTTCTTTTGATATAGTTTGATGAAATGCTGTATCAAATACTGCTACCATTGGTTTATTCGGAATAACTTTTTTACATGCTTCTATTCCTAATACTGCTGCTGGGTTATGCAAAGGAGCCAATTCTTCATTATCTTTTATTCCCTGTATAACTTCATCAGTTATTAAAACTGCATCTTTAAATCTTTCTCCGCCATGTACTACTCTATGCCCTATTGCATCTAATTCATCTAAAGATTTAAAAATACCATATACTTCACTTGTCAATCTATTCATAACAAATTGAATTGCCTTTTCATGATTTTTTGCAGGGTGTTCAAATTTATGCTTTATTCCATTTACTTTATGCGTCAAAAATGCACCTGCTTGTCCTACTCTTTCGTAATTACCTTTTACTAGCATTTCCCCTGTATCTGTATCAATTACTTGATACTTTAAAGATGAACTGCCTGAATTTAATACTAATATTTTCATATAATCCCTCCAGGTTTATTTTTGTTGAGCTTGTACTGCCGTTATTGCAACAACTCCAGCAACATCTTCACTATTACATCCTCTTGATAAATCATTTACTGGTTTTGCAATTCCTTGGCAAAGTGGTCCATAAGCTTCTGCTTTTGCTAATCTTTGAACTAGTTTATATCCAATGTTTCCAGCTCCCAAATCTGGAAATACTAATACATTTGCTTCTCCTTTTAATGGACTTCCTTTTGCTTTAAACTCTGCTACTTCTGGAACTATTGCTGCATCTAGTTGTAATTCTCCATCAACTAATAAGTTTGGTTCTTTTTCTTTTACTAATTTAGTTGCTTCTATTACTTTTTCTGTTGATGCAGAATGTGCACTTCCATAAGTTGAATATGATAACATTGCAACTTTTGGTTCTTTTCCTACTAATTGTTCAAAGCTTTTACTTGATGATATTGCTATTTCTGATAATTTTTCTGAGTCTGGCTCCTCATTTAATCCGCTATCTGCAAATATAAATGTTCCATTTTCTCCATATTTGCAATCTGGTACTACCATTACAAAAAATGCTGATACTAATTTGGTTCCTGGTGCTGTTTTTAATATTTGTAATGCTGGTCTTAGTGTATCTGATGTTGAATGTGCTGCTCCTGATACAAGTCCATCTGCTTCATCTAATTTTACCATCATCATTCCATAATATACTGGCTCTAGTACTAATTGGCTTGCTTGCTCTTCTGTCATTCCTTTTGCTTTTCTTAATTCATAAAGCTCTTCTGCATATCTTTTTGTTTCATTTGATTTTGCTGGGTCTATAATTTTTGTTTCTCCTAAATCAATGTTTTTTTCTTGTGCTAATTTTCTAACTTCTTCTTCATTTCCTATTAGTATTACTTTTGCATATCCTTCTTCCTTTATTATTTGCGCTGCTTCTAATATTCTTGCATCTGTTGCTTCTGGTAATACTATTGTTTTTATTTCTTGTTTTGCTCTTTGTTTTATTTGTTCTATGAATGACATTTTTCTATCATTTCCTTTCTTATTTTTTTCATTTCCTACTATATCATACTCTCTGAAAAAAGACAATATTTTTTTCGTTTTTGTATTGACTTATTTACTCTATTACAGTATACTATTTTTGTTGATTCAAATATTTTTTATTTCAATTTTTTCAAACTTTTTTTATATTTTAGGAGGTGATTTATATGTCTAATAATGATATTACATTAGCAACTATTTATAACTTTATGGTAGACAAATTTGAACAAATCGATAAAAAGTTCGAACAAATTGACAGAAAATTCGAACAGATTGATACGAGATTTGAACAAATTGACAAAAGGCTTGACTCTATCGATGCCAGAATTACAAGATTGGCAGCTGACAATGAAGAAGCTCATGATAAACTTTCAGAAAGAATTACATTATGTACAAATGCTATCCTTAGGTTAGAACAAGCATTTAACGATAAAATCTCTATTTTATTTGATGCAGAACAAGCTAACCGCGAACGTACTGCTACTTTAAGCTTACAAACTACACAACTTTTTGAAAATCAGGAAAAATTAAAGATAAGAGTCAGTGTTTTAGAAAAGAAAGTTGTTTAATATCTATTTTCAATAAAGAAAAATCCCTTACGTTTTATCAATTCCGTAAAGGGATTTTTTCTTATTATTTAAAAATTAGGCATACCAGGTGCTTGGTAATATCTATTATTATTCATCATGCTTGCATTCATTGTGCCATAAAATCCTGTTGTAGAAATTGTAATAAACTTTATTGCGTAAATATCACAATAAACTAAACTATCATTTTCAAATGAACGTAACAATATGTAGCTTGCACCTACATCTTCAAGAATTCCTATTCTATCTGTCATTGTGTTTGTTCCTATTAAAAACTCTACTCTCATCAATTTTCCTATTTGTTCTCTTAAAAATGCAGGAGTATAAATTGGATTTGTTAATATCTCTGGTGAATTTTGATCAATATTTACATTTCTGTTTTCTCCCTTAAGTTCTCTTTTGTCTTGGCTTTCTTCCATATTTGCCATTATAAAACACACCTTCCTTTCCGTTTTTAGGTTTGTGCATATTTAGAAGTAGGTCTATAAAAGCAATGATTTCCTAACCTTGTATGCAAGGTTCCTGAGCCGTTACTTGGAAAAGTAGAAGCACAAGTAGGTCTAAATGGATTTAAATACCACAAGCATTCACCAATTTCATTAAGAATATTCCCTGCTAGTGCCCAATCAGCTACTTGATAATGAATATCTGTTGGATTCATGTTATAAATCGTTTGAGGATTGTATGTTCCATTTATTGTTTCTCTTACACAATCAAATTGACCAGGTTGAAAGATAATATTCCTAATGTTTCCACCTTGAGATACTCTTGAATATTCTCCCTCTGGTGTTTTTACTCTATTCATAATTACTGTTAATGCTGCTTTCATTCCATTGTCTCCTTCTCCCCCAGCTTCACATTGTGCAATTCTTGCTAATAATTCCCTTTCTGAATATGCCACTTTTATCACCTCTTGTTTAATAATATGCATTTGTTTTAAAAGTGTGATAATTTTTTCGAGTTTTTTTACATCACGGAAAAATCCCTTAAGTGAGTATACTCACTTAAGGGATATGTGTTAGATTTTAGAAGCGAGCTCTTTTACAAAGCTCTTTACCTCTTCTTCTATGCCTACACTACGCATAGATTCCAGAATTCTCTGTTTGACTGGATGACGTTCCTCCTCTCCTGCTGTTAATGGTTTCTGACAAGGTACTACAGACATTTCTTCTGCCACTTCATTATATAAATCTGTCACACCTTGTATCTTGCAAATAACAATTGCCCTTATCAACATTTCATTTCCTGGCATCGCAGGACTTATCCCTGTTGTCCGGACAATTTCTTTTGCTTTCATATACAAACCTGGATAATCACTAATTCTACACATATTTCTTCCTCCCGCTATTAAGCGCTCTTTTGTTTTTAAGTTACGTCTTATTTATAATAGCACATTTTCCATTTTTTGTCAATAGTTTTAAGATTGTTTTTGTTTTATGTTTACTAGGGTAGCTTTTAGAAAAATATCATATACGTTAATAATGCTAATACTCCAGCTTTTTTCATATCTTCTGTCATAAATACATCTGTTGTAGTTTCCTCATTTTTCTCATCAACAATAGAAATATCATACGCTTTTATGTCTTGCATCTTAAAATATGTTTCAAAGCTTTTAACTTCATTTTCTCTTAAGTTTCCAATTTCTACATATTCTGTTGCTACTACATTTCCACTATCTGCATATAAATCTATTTTCAAAAATTTTCCGCTCAAATCATTTTCAGCACTATTAACAACTGTTCCTTTTATTCTTCCATTTACTTTTGTCGCTTCTGCATTCTTTACTACAATTTGACTTGGAATTTCATTCTTTTTTTTCAATTCTTTATATGTAGAGTTAACTCCATAATATATTAAAATATCTGATAAAATCCAAAATAGTATTAACCAAATTGCATATTTGGCAAATGTTTTCATTCTACTCATAAAAATCCTCCATCACTTTTATTTCTACTCCATTATACAATATTTTTCCTCAATTTACAAGTTTTTCATAGTTTTTTAAAAAGATTATGTTACAATTTATTTTTTAACATTTTCAAATCTAAATAATATTATATAAAATGAAAGGAGTTTTTATATGGATTATGAATTAATGATGAATGGAACTGTAAAAATCGGCCAACACGCACCTGACTTCACATCAGAAACTACATATGGACCTATTAACTTAAATGACTATAAAGGAAAGTGGTTAGTATTTTTCTCTCACCCTGGAGACTTTACCCCCGTGTGTACTACTGAAATGATTGCATTTGCAAATGCATGCTCATATTTTGAAAAGTTAAATACTTGTCTATTAGGACTAAGCATTGACAGCAATGCATCACATTTAGCTTGGATGCATGATATTTACTGCATGACAGGTATTGTTCTACCTTTCCCAATAGTTGCAGATAGAAATGGTTCTATTGCTAGAAAATATGGAATGATATCTAATGATATTAGTTCTACTGAAACAGTTAGAAATGTCTTTATTATTGATGATAAAGGTATTATTAGAACTATTCTTGTATATCCTCTAAATATAGGACGATTTATACCTGAAATATTGAGAATTATTCAAGCTTTACAAATGGCAGATTGCGCCAAAGGTTCTACCCCTGCTAATTGGATGCCTGGTCAGCCCGTTATTATGTCCTCTCCAAGAACATATCCTCAATTACAAGAACGTTTAAATTATATAGACCAAAATAATAATGGTATGAGTTGGTATTTAAGTTTTAAAGAACCTCCTCAAATCTGTGATAAGACTGATAAATGCCTTGATGAGTAATTATTTCAAAAAGCACACTTAAATTAAAAGTGTGCTTTTAAAATTATTTATTATAATTAATCTCTTCTATTATATTTCCATCAACATCTTTCAAAATAATCTTATGCTCATCTATAGTTAAATAGCTATGAGCAGTATTATTTTTAGGTAAAGAAATTGAACCACTATTTACAAAAATAACTCCATTTTCCTTTTCGATAAAACCTGTATGAAGATGTCCATAAACAAGTACATCTATGTTTTCAGGAACATTATCCATATTATATATATGACCATGTGTAAAGAAAAATCTTGCTCCACCTATTGTTAATTCAATCTTATCATGAAACTTAAAATCTGAAATCATTTCATCAACTTCTGCATCGCAATTTCCTCTTATACATAAAATCTTATCTTTATAATCATTCAAAATTCCAGCTACCTTCATTGGAGAATATTCCTCTGTCAACGAGTTTCTTGGTCCATGATAATATAAATCTCCTAAAAGAATAATTTGGTCTGGTTTTTCTTTTTCATATATTTCTTTAAATTTCTTTGCATAATAATATGAGCCATGTATATCTGATACAACTAAAAATTTCATTTTTATTCTCCTTTAACAGTATTAATTTTAAATAATTTCATTAATTCTACAATCACAACTGGAGCAATAATCAAAGCAATTGTCTCAATCATATTATTCATTGGTAATATTGGAATACTAAATATATGTCTTAATGCAGGTACTGCTAATATTATTGCCATTAAAAATGCAGAAGCTAAGACTGCCCAAATTAATATTGAATTTCCAAGTATTCCTGTTTTAAATATTGAATTTTTATTATCACGTATATTAAATACATGAACTAATTCTGAAAATGCCAATACCATAAATGCCATCGTTTGGCCAATTTCTATTTTAGTTTCTTCCTTTGATACATATTCTCCACCATTTGCTAGAATTTCTTCCAAATTATCTATTTCTTCAACAGCTATAGTCTCACCCTCGTATTTTACCATAGTTGGTAATTTGCTGTCTGGTGTTGCTAAACCAATTATAAATGCAGATAGTGTTAAAATTCCAATCATTGCACCTTGATAGATAATTCTAAATGTTCTACCTTTTGTAAATATTCCTTCATCTTTTTTTATCGGCTTTCTATCCATCACATCTCTATTAGCAGGATCAAATGCTAATGCTAATGCAGGAAATGTATCGGTTACAAGATTTATCCATAATATATGAATAGGAAGTAATAATTGAATCATTGTTACATCTGATATACCAAATGTTTTAGCAATTAGTGGTGCAAATAATGTTGCTAATAATAGTACAATAACTTCACCAACATTGCAAGAAATCAAGAATTGTATTACTTTTAATATATTATCATAAATACGTCTTCCTTCTTCTACTGCTGATACTATTGTTGCAAAATTATCATCTGTTAATATAACATCTGCTGCTTCTTTAGCAACCTCTGTTCCAACTTTTCCCATTGCACATCCAATGTCTGCTGTTTTTAATGCAGGACTATCATTTACTCCATCACCTGTCATAGCAACTATTTCTCCATTAGCCTGCCATGCTTTAACTATACGAACTTTATGTTCTGGTGATACTCTTGCATATACTGAATATTTTCTTATATTTTTAGTTAATTCTTCATCAGATATTTTATCTAATTCTAATCCAGTTAATGCTTCATCTTCATTTTCTAATATTCCTAATTTTTTTGCAATTGCAACTGCTGTAATTTTATGGTCACCAGTAATCATTACAGTTTTTATTCCAGCATGTTTACATTTTTCAACTGCTTTTTTAGCTTCTTCTCTTGGCGGATCTATCATTCCTACCATCCCAATGAATGTTAATTCACTTTCAATTGTTTCCATTTCTTCTTTTGATGGCATATGGTCAATATCTTTATATGCAAATGCTAATACTCTTAATGCATCTTTTGCCATATTTTCGTTATTTTCTCTTATCCATCTTGAATAATCTTCTAAGTTAGTTCTTATTTCACCTTTAAATAGATATGAATTACATCTAGCTAAAAGTTCATCAACTCCACCTTTTGTATATACTCTATATTTTCCATTATTTTCATTAACTGTTGTCATCAATTTTCTATTAGAATCAAATGGAACTTCTTCAACCCTTGGATTTTCTCTAACAATTGCCTCTTGATATTCTAAGTTAAATGCCATATCTATTAATGCTGTTTCTGTTGGATCTCCTGCAAGTTCTCCAGTTTCTAACATTCTTGAATCATTACATAACATACAGTTATATACTAATTTATTAAAATCTTCTGTAGTTTCTACTTTATCTACATCAACTGTTACATCATTACAAAATACTTTTTCCACAGTCATTTTGTTTTGTGTTAATGTTCCTGTTTTGTCTGAACAAATTACTGTACTACTTCCTAATGTTTCTACTGCTGGTAATTTTTTAACAATAGCATTTTTCTTTACCATTTTTTGAACGCCTATTGCTAATACAATTGTTGATACTGCTACTAATCCTTCTGGGATTACTGCTACAGCTAAAGAAACTGCTGTCATAAACATACTTATTACATCTTTTCCTTGTAATAATCCTAACACGAAAATAAATGCACATATTGCAAGTGCTGCAATTCCTAATGTTTTTCCTAAACTATTTAGTCTTCTTTGAAGTGGTGTTT
Source organism: uncultured Clostridia bacterium (assembly GCA_934167685.1). GTDB lineage: Bacteria > Bacillota > Clostridia > TANB77 > CAG-508 > CAG-269. The sequence continues at coordinate 13,095 of CAKPLQ010000003.1, forward strand.
CTTGTTTTTCCGTATTATTTAACATTCCAGCAATTTTACCAACTTCTGTATTCATTCCTGTTTCTACTACAATTGCTTTTCCTCTACCATAAGTAATTAAGCTAGAAGAAAATAGCATATTTACTCTATCTCCAATTCCTATTTCTTCTCCTTTTATAGCTTCTATTGACTTTTCAACTGGTACCGATTCTCCTGTTAATGAACTTTCTTGAGATTTTAAATTTACTGCCTCTATTATTCTTAAATCTGCTGATACATAATCACCAGTTTCTATTATTACAAGATCTCCTGGCACTAGCTCTCTTGCAGGAATAACCTGTTCTTTTCCATCTCTAACAACTTTTGCCGCATGTTCACTTAATTTTCTTAATGCTTCTAATGATTTTTCTGCTTTGCTTTCTTGTGCAACTCCAATAACTGCATTCAATAGCACTACTATTAGTATTATTATTGTATCTGTAAATCCTTCTCCTTGTGCAACTCCTACTACTCCAGATACAATGGCAGCTATTATTAATACTATTATTGAAAAATCCTTAAATTGAGCTATAAACTTTTTAATTAATGGTTCTTTTTTCTTTTCTTGTAATTCATTTTCACCATATTTAGATTTGTTTTCTTCTACTTGTTTACTGTTTAAACCATTTTCTAAGTCTGTTTTTAATTCTGTTTCAACATCTTTTACTTCTTTGTTAAACCAATTTTTTTCCATTAATATCTTTCCTTTCTTTAGCTATTTTATATATTATAACCATTTTATAGAAATTATATAAAAAACAAGACTTCTAAAGAAAAAACTTTTACATCTTTTCTTTAAAAGTCTCGTTCACTTTTATTTAAAGCTTGCTAACCAGATTTTCTACCCTAATTCCTTAGGAAAATCGCGACTGTTGATTAACAATTTAAAACTACTCCCTTTTAAGGTTATATAATATATTGGTGACCCCTACGGGAATCGAACCCATGATTAATTTTTAACTCTTTTTACTTTTTCACAAATCTGTCTAAACACTGGATTTTTAACGTTTTTACATTAAAGTCCTTTACAGTTATTCTTAGTTATAAAAAACTAAAGTGTTAAAAAAGTGTTAATTAATTACAAGACGTATTATACATATATTATTACTAATTGTCAAGCTTTATTTGTAAATATTTCTCATATTCTTCTCTTGTTATCCATTTTCTCTTGTTAAAATATTTTTCAAAATCTTCATTACTTATAATTAGTTCTTCCATTATTTCATTTTCTACTACATTCATACTACCTCTCCTTTCGAATATGGTGTATAAATATAACCAAGTCCATCCACTATGGTGGATATTTTATGAAAGTGTCAATTTCATATACAAAAAAAATAAAATAGTACTTTTTAGGGTACTATTCTATATAATTCATCTAAATCTATATTCAATGCTTGTGCTATTATTATTGCATTACTAAAAGACGGTTCTTTCTCATTTCGTTCTATATAATTCAAATGTGAACTTGATATGCCTGTTATTTTTGATAACTTCTCTAGACTATATCCGCTTTTTAATTCTTATCTCTTTCAATAATATTTCTATTCTCATTTTTCCACCTTCAGCTTTAGTATGCTTAATTTTTTATATAACATACTTTTTATCCACTATGGTGGAAATGTAATATTTTCTAAAAAAAGAGAAGTACTAAAACTTCTCTTTCGGTATTCTTATTTGCTTCTTATTTATTATAGCATTTTTATGTTGAGTTATCTGTCGAAGTTTGTCTTAGTTTTTACATTTTTTAGCATTTTTCTTGACTTTATTAGTCTATCTCTATATAATACTCTTATCAAGAGAGGATGTTGAAAATGTGTTATTGGTACAATTTAAAAAATAAATTAAAAATCCTAACTAATTATATATACAATTTATTAAAAATATTATTTTTTGATAGTTTGAAAATTATAGGTGTTATTATTATTATCTTTATAGTATTCTCTGCTTCAGTTTTTATTTTCAATAAATGTGATATTCAAACACCTGCTGATATGGAAAGTCAGGAAATCTTTATTTATGGTATTAGCTTGAGCAATTGGGGAACTTGGATTACATTGATAGGTTTAATTTTTACAGCTATTTGGTCGATGCATCAATATATAAGAAGCAGAAACTTAAGTCAACAAGAAAAAGCTTCATTAATAGCTCAAGATTTTGCAGGTAATCTAATAGAACGAATGAGTCTAATTTCTGGTGTTTTAATGCAAAATCAAGAAGTTCAAAGGATAATTAAAATTATTGACGCAAACAACATTAGTCAATTCACAAGAATTGAAGCAAAAGAAATTTTTGATAATGCAAATTGTTTTGATGACTTTTCAAAAATCTTAAAGTCAAAGAAAACCCAGCAAAGATACAATAAAATTTTAAATGAAAATTATAATAATAAAGAAAAAGAAAGATTCGATAGTAATTTTAATGTATTAGTAAGTAACACTCTTAATCAGCTTGAAGCAATCTGTATAAATATTAGCAGCGAAGCTGCTGGATCTCAATTCATCTATGAATCGCTACACCAAATGTTTCTTAGTACAATAGAAATATTGTATTTAAAAATTTCAGACTCTAATTGTAACAATGTCGATAAATACTATACTAATGTTATCTCGGTTTACAATATGTGGAACCTTCAAAAAAGTAAAGACATTAAAAAATTAGCAAAAACAAGTAAGAAAATTCAAAAACTTGAAAACAAAATGGATAAAGAAATAAAAAATCTTTTAAATAAGCAAACTAAAACAGTCTAATATTAGACTGTTTTGTTTTTTTCTTTATCTTCTTTAGACGTTGTTTTATCATTCTTTATTTCTTCATATTCTTTTAACCATTCTTGATACATATAAATCCCTCCCTCATAATATTTCTACTTTTTGTAAAATATTATTATGATTTACTAAATTATATGAATATTTTTTCGAAAAGTCAATACTTTTTTTAGTTTTTTGTAAACAATATTCGACATTTTTCTTTTTATTAAAATCACTGTTTTTTCAACCTTTCAAAATCCATTTTAAGCCATTTTTATTTTTGATTAGTATAGTTTTATGCCTTGATTTCAACCATAAAACGCAAAAAAGAGGTAGGCCGAAATTAATCAGCTTACCTCTAATTTTTTATATTATTTTACACATCTTACATCTACTGCAAAACCAATTTTATAATTTCCATTTTTAGTCGGATAACGAACCATTGGTGCTCCATTAAATATTCCAAAACACTCACACTCTTCATATTTATTTAGGCTACCAATTTTTAATGTATGTTGACAATCAGCGTAGATTGGCTCTACTGTTTTTCCATTTTTAAATCTATACATAGGTACTTCTTCACTCCCTTTTTCTTCTTTTACAGCTGTATTAACTGTGGCTTGTCCAAGCCTATTTGCAACATCATTTTTTAGCTTAATCCATTCTTTTTCATTTCTTACATAGTAACGTGGACATTCTTTCCCTGTTACATCATAATGTCTTATAATATTATCTACAGTTAATCCATATCTGTTACAAATATCTGCACATAATTCTACTAAACTATTATATGTAGCCTCATTGAATTTGCCATCCCAGTCAGGATGGCAATCTTCTATTCCGATTGATTTTCTGTTCATTGAATAACTACCTGCGTGGAAGGCCACTTCATTTTCGGGTATACATCTTATTATTTCGCCGTTTAATCCAATCACATAATGACTTGAAGCATATGTTTTATGTGAGTCTTTTAAGTTCTCAAAGTAGTTTCTATTAGCGATAGCAGAACTTCCTGCATTTCCTACCCAATGGACTACTATATTTTTTATAACTCCTTGTTTTTCTCCACTTCTTGAATAAGGATTAATTGTTAATAGTTTATCTTGAATTTCCATTATTCATTAGCCTCCCCTCTTGCATCTTCTTCGGCTAATTCCATTGTTTCTACAATTTCTTCTTCCATACTAGCCCTCCTTACTATTTACTGCTTTTTGTCCTAACAAATACGTGCTTATAACTCCGTTTACAACAGCTATAACTTGTACTATTTGAATTGCGTGTGGTATTGTTATACCATCTACTGCATTTATTCCTGCTACTAATGCACTCATTATTGCTAATACATTTATTGTGTATTTAGCTATCTTTTTTATTTTATCCATGATAATCACTCCTTTTATTTAAAAATCATAACACTTATTCCGGCTAATATCGCACCTAAAACAAATGTTATGATTTGATTTCTTATATTCTTTTTTGTCTCTTTGTAGTCTTGAGCTGGTTCGTTTTCTATGCTTGCAACCCTTTTATTCAGCCCATTTACGTCTTCACGCATAAGTTTAGTTTCATTTGCAAGCTCTTTTACTGCATATGTTAAGTCGTGTATATCTTCAAGCTTCTCATCATGTTCATCTAATCTTTTCGTATTAGATTTCGCTCTTTGCTCAACTTGTACTAATCTTTCTATTAATTCTTTTTCTTCCATACGAGACTACTCCTCCTTTGTGCTTTCTATATTGTTTTCTACCTCAGCTGTCTGAACTTCATTTAAAACACTATCTTTATTTACTACATATTCTACTTCAAATGTTGTATCTAGATTTGTTATTAACTTAAATATATTAATACCTTGCCATAATTCTATAGGAGATATACTAGGTAATGTAATTATTTGTGGAGTAGCTAGCTCATAATATACTTCTGCCGGATGTTCTTGAAAAGATAATTTCAAATCTTCCCCTGTTTCTATATCAGTAGTAAGTAATCTCAAATAACTGAATGGACCATCTTGTCTTATTGATATATACCACCCTTGTCTTAAATCGTTCATAGTGTCCCACGGGATACCAGTTAATTTATTTGATATAGCTGTAATTTTTGTATTATCATTCTTTATATCTTTAAATAATTTTCCTTTATCACAATTTTTGTCTAGTATAAATTTATTAGAAGTGGCAATAATATATTTTTCATCATTGCTACCATCTAAAACAACTTTTCCTATATTCTTCTTAATTTCTACTTCGCCATTTCTATTTACTTTTAATATGTCTTTTATGTCTCCTACTTTGGCTAATGTATTGCCATTTAAGTTGATTTCAATTACTTTTGGTTCGTGGTATGATTCGTAATAATCATTTCCAATATTTACTTCTTTTAACATAAAATCTTTAATATATAATGTTCTTTGAGAACCATAATCTGTTGTTATATAAGAAATTGTTTTACCTTGTTGTGAAATCACTCTATAATCACTTTCAGTAATTGTATTTAATATGTAATTCGTACTTGATGTTCCATCTGTGTACTTAAATACAAATCTAAAATTACCTCCTACAGAATCAGAATACCCTTTTAAATTAATGCTATATTGTGTATTTTCTTTAAAATTTGATACAATATAATTTTTGTTAGTATTTATATATATGTGTAAATCATTAGCAGTTCCTGTGTAATAACTATCAGTGTTTTTTATCCAATTATTTGCATTCAAAAAGTTTTCTTGATTATACAAATTTTTTCCACTCTGTTCCAACCCAATACAGCCGAAAGACAAATATGTTTTTTGAGTTGTACTCTTGACTAACACTGGTTTGGGATTTGTTGGCACATCATACTTATTTCCCCATATACTTAATCTTAAATATTTAACTCCAGACGGAATTGTAATAGGTCTAATATCATAATCTGATAAAATTCCTGAAACAAATTCTTTTTTAGAGTTATACATTGCACCACTATTTCCGTTATTAAACAAGTTCATTCCACTGAAATAATATTTTTCACCTTCTTTTACTTCTATAAAATCAGTTGCTAATACGTTATATGAATCATCTGCTCTTACTGCACTTCCATTAACAGAGCTTATATAATAATTTTTGCTTACCTTAGACATATCAATCATATTACATCCATTAATAACTTCAATCTCTTGTGGATATTCTGGGTTTGGCGATGGCGTACCACCTGTGTATGGTTCGTAAGTCATGTCTTCATTATCTATTGTTACTATTACATTTGTGTAATCCACATAATCACCAGCAACTCCCGTTCCTCCAGAATTAGCAAAAAACCATACTCCTAAATATTCTTGTCCTGTTTCTAAGTTTGGTATAACAAATGATATTTCTTTTCCACTAGCATCTGCCCTGATTTTTAATGTTCTATTTGCTCCATTACTATTGCATAACCCCATTGCGTATCTCCCTTTTAAACTTGAGTTAGATTCAAATGTCGCTTTCATTCTCACTGTTTTTCCTACATATTTTGATAAATTTATTGTTGCATATACTCCGAAAATAATATCAGAAACAGTTACATCTAAACCAACAGATAATCTCACACCTGTAGGGATGGTTTTTGCAATCGTTCCATAACGTCCATAGCCTTTTAATGTATTATCAAATAGCTGTCTGCCGTCTGTTGTTTCCTGCTCACTATTCCCATCAATATTTATTGCCTTAATCGGCAAATCCACTGCATTTCCACATACTCCATCATTTACTGTCTTAGTAGGTTGATTATCTATATACTTCTTAATTAGTGACGAATAATCTCTAAATGTGCTTGAAGGCGTCTCTAATGCGTTCTTTATTTTTGTTTTTGTTTCTTTTAAATAATTTAATTTTTCTGCTGTTGTTCCCATTAGATTACCTCCCCACTTATCTCATCTAATGCAGTGTTTATATCTCCAATCTTTTCTTCTATGTTTGATATATTAGTTTTATTCTTTTCGTTATCTTCTTGTAATATTTTTACATCTTTTTTTAAACTTTCAAACTCGTCAAGCCATGTTGGGTACTGCTCTGGTATAGTTTCAGTTGCATTTATTGAGTCTTTTACTTCCAGCGGTAATATCTCTGATTTGAAGATTTCTACATCATCATGTAATATCCTTAATTGAAACTTGACAAAACCAGCTTGGCTAAGCAAACTCGACTTGACTGGTAATTCGTAACCTTCATCTGTTCTTGTAATATCATTTATTGTTCCTTTTGTTCCGTCTGGTAACTCTACTTCTACTATTCCAGCTCCTTCTATTTTCTCGTCTAAAACAAAAAGAAGAACTTCTTGTAAGTTCTCTCCACTCATTCCCAAAGTTCTTTTCGTTCTGCTCAATATCTTTCTATCAGACTTTCTTATTAATATTTTATTTATCATAATTTTCCCTTTCTACTTACAAACAAAAAGTAATTGACCTCTTATCCATGAATTTTTTGTGACTGGTGTTACGCTTCTATAGTTTAAATTTATGACATTTGACCCTGATAAAATTGTAACATCTCCTAATTGTCCTACTTGATTTACAAAAATTGAAGAAATTGCACCTGCTGCTGTAACTCCTGTTATTTCGCACAATTTATAAGCTGTCCAAGTTTGTGAAAGGTTTTCCGCTGCACCGTCAAAAAATATAAAACATAATTTTCCAAACCTATACCCTGTTACGTTGAAGCCACTCAATTTAGAAGTTATTACAAGCTTCTCTGTTTTAAAGAAATTCTTATTATAAAACTCTTCAAATACATTATTATTGTTTTTTACATATATTACAGGCTCAACATACTCTTCATATGTAGTTGCTTTTGAACCTTGTTCAATTTGCACTTCTAATACTAAGTTATTAAATGCTAAGCCCGTTGCGTTTACATATGCATAAAAATCAATTGCTGTTCTTTCTGTTAATGTGAATGTTACACTCTTAGTATCTGTTGTTGCAAAAGTCTCTGCTGAAATTGTTGCAATATTAGTTGTCGTTCCACTTTTTCTTAAATAAAATGCAGCCGCTTGTGTTGTTCTCGTTACTGTACCACTTTTTTTATTCATAGACCATGTGTATGTACCAGCTTCCAAGACAATTTTAGTTGATGACTGTGCATACATAATTCCATTTCCTGTGCTTGTGCCATTTATAGTCATAATGCTATTGTTAAAAGATGTAGTTACTCCCAATATTGTTTGGCTTAGCAACTCATCAGAATTAAACTTATTTTTTCCTATCTTAACCCAAACTTTTTCTCTAGTGGTTGGCTTCGTTGTACCTACAATTACGGCACTTTCCTCAATATTATTTTGAAACGCATCAAATGTAGTTTTATTTAATTTTGTTTTTCCATTTATCCACTCAATTAATTTCATTTAACTTATCCTCCATTTCTTTTATTCTATTTTCTAGTTTTTCTATCATTTCTTGTTGTTCTTGTATTGCTTTTGATAATGTAGCAATAATTGGCAATTCATTAATATAGTATCTTTCCTCGTTTTTTTCTGTTTGCGGACTTATTAATACAAAATTAGTGTCTATTTCTTCCATTTCTTGTGCAATATAACCTATATTATAATGTTTTCCATCATTTTTCTTGTCGAACTGCCTATGTTTTATTTGTTTTATTATGTCTAATGCCTTAACAGTACTATCTTTTATATTATTTTTTATCCTTTTATCTGAAGAAATATTATCAGCGTATACATTACCAGATACATGTAAACTGCCCCATATCCACGCTCCAGCACTTGGATATACGGAAAAATTAACTTTCTTTTCATCACTTCCTAGCATTACAGTACCACCGAAACAATTTAATGTTCCGTTTTCGACGATTAAATTTCCTTCATCAGAAAAAAGTACGTAAGTATTTTCATCTCCGATTTTAAATGAATTTGAACCTGCTTGATTTTTAAAAAATTGCATCTTGTCTAATATATTTATTCTAGATTCACCCAAAACATTCTCTGGGAATATCTCCATATAAGATTTTGATGCATCGTTTGCGTTATAAAAATATAATCCGCTTCCAGATGGGTCTCCTTCTATTCTGACCCCTCCTGTTTGTATTCCTGTTCCTAATCCATTTAAAATTATATCACATGCGGTTAATACTAAACTTCCACTACCCGTATCGGAGTCTTTTGCACCTATATTAAAATCTTTAACATAAAGTATTGGAAAGAACTTTCCATCTGATTTCGTTTTTATTCCCCATGCCATTCCATTTGATATATCCGTATCATATTCTCCCTCTACTGAAAAAGATATATATTGTTTATTATCTACTGTTTGTACTCCCATTTCTCCAAATGGTGTTGTTGCTCCGCTTTTGTAGAAGTGTTCTCCATCTTTGTCAAAACTTGCTATTACATTGTTACTACCATCTACAATACATAAACTAGCATTGTTATTAAATACCATCATCTTTATAAAATCTGATATTTTATTCCATGCAACTTGAACGCTTTCATAGTCTTGTATTATTTTTGTCCCAAGTTCTTCTTCATCTACTTTTTTATTAACTTCTGTCATTATTTGTGTAGATGTTTGTGTAATACTTGTATTTAATTGTACTTTTGTTGCAAATGTGTCTGTTAAATCACTTTTTTGTGCCCATTTAACTTGCATTTCTGCACTAAAATCTTTTATTTGTATTGTATTTTTTCCTTGTTCTAATATAATATGAAGTTCGCCTAAATCTTCTATTTCTTCATTGTCTTTAATGCTTCCATCTTGATTTATTCTTCTTATTATTTTAGCAGTTCCGTTATCTAACGCATATTCATCTCTAATATTGCCGTTTTGTCTTAATGTGTCTGTTATTTTTAAATCATAATTAGTAGAATTTCCTTTTTCATCTGTTACAATTAATACACTCTCTACATCTCTTAAATATAAACTATCGCTTAAATACAAATCATCACTTAAAACTAACGGTGCAAATACTGTATTATTTCCATATATATTAAGTTTTAATAATTCCCCATTTGCACAATTGTCTAATGTTATTGTTTTAGTATCTGTTACAGTTTTTGTCAAATCTGCTATATTACTTACTTTGTTAGATATTTCATTTATACTTATTTCATGTTCTGCTATTTTTTCTGTGTTGTCTGAAGTTTCTTGTGCTAGTTGAGTGATTTTTCCATCTATCTGATTTATTTCACTTTGTACTCTTTTTATTTTATTTGAATTAGTTTGCTTTGTCTGCATGCTTTCTTGCTCTGTCTTAGCTTGTATCTTACTTTTAATATTTGCTTTAAATTTTCCAGCATATTCTAATTCTCCTTGAAATAAAACTTTTTTACCGTCTATAATTAAAATATCTCCAATGTCATAAGCCGGGTCTATTATAGTTTCTCCTTCAAACGAGTACACTTCAAAATTTTTAATTTGATTATATATATTTTCTACTTGATTACTGTCAACTATATACATATTATTTTGATTTATATATATAGTATCAGCTGTACTATTTCCAAACTTATAATCTTGTGTTCCATCTTCATAAGAGACTTTGGATACTTTAAACTTGTCTCCCCATTTGTAATCTTTAAATAAGTTAATATCTACATTTCCTGTATCTTGCCCAAATGTTCTAATATAAAGTTTTCCATCTCTGCCAATTACTGCAAAACCTCCAGCTTGTTCAGCAATGTAACTTAAATAAGTTCTAGCTAATACAGTATTATCATATACAGATATTTGTTTATCAGAGTTAAGAAAAGAAGTAGAACCTAATTCTACTCCTATCTTAGTACATATATCTTGCAATACTTGTAACATTGTTGCTGGATAAGTTAAATCGCTACCATCATATTTATTGTCTTCAAATTTCTTCATGTAATCTGTCGCATTTATCTTTACTTTAAACTCATCATCTTCTACTGATTGAATTGTAAACTTTCCGACTGGTATTATTTCATCTTCTAAGCCACTTTCAATATATACTTCATTATAATTATCAGGTAAGTCTCTTTTATCTATTTCAAACTCAATATCAATCTCAGGTGTACTTCCTAAACAAATTTCATTATTATTAAATAACTCTAATGTTGTTTTAAAGTCTCCTATATGATTAGGCTCAACTTGTTTTCCGTCTATGTATATATTTAATTCATGTTGTGTTGAATCATTTAGTATTTTATCTTTATAATTTTGACTTGTATTATACATTATAGCCTCCTACGAATTTGCATTCTTTACTGCTTGTTTCTGTGCTTCTGTTAACTCTTTTTGCATTAAATTAAAAGAACACTTCCATCTTGTTTTGGAAGTGTTCGCATTTAATTCTGTATCTACCATTTCTACTTTTCTTTTTGAAACTCTAAATTTTGCTCCTTCTAAAAATCCACCATTTACAACTGGTACTTTTACATCTAGCACAAATGGATTTTTATACGTTTTTTGAATTATGTTCTCTGCCTCTTCTTCTGAATTTAAATCCCATGCCATAGAAAGTTTTAACATTCCCACAGCAATTGGATTATCTATTAATGCACCTGTCTTTTTACTTGTATAACTATCGTTGTCTGTATCTTCTATATCTGCACTATATGACGAAGGAGTTGGCAAATTTTCTGTTTCTCCATGTTCTTTCCATAACATCTTAATCACCTACCGTTACTATTGTATTTTTTCCAGTTCTTCTGGTTTTTGAATTTATATAATCTATTGTGTCATCAAATATATCTTTGCCTAAATATTGTATTGTTACATGTATTGGTTGTCCGTTGTTACTTTGGCTTGCTAATATGTCTTCAAGTGTTTCAGACAAATTCTGTGATTGTACTCTTACTGGTTCTATTTTAGCATTAGTTTGAATGCTATTTCCTATACCACTTGTATCAATCGTATATGACATTGTTCCTGCTAAATTTTCTATTTCATTTTTTACTTTGCTAGTATTGTCTCTTATTCCGCTAACCATTAAATCAATCATGTCTGGCATATATGTATGAAAGTTTGACAATGGTCCAATATCTGGTTCAGAGAAATGTAGATAGTCTTTTATTCGGTCTGCAACAGAATTAACTGCACTTGTTACTTTGTGAATATTGTTTTTTATTCCAGAAGCCATATTGTCTGCTAAATCTTTCCCCCAAGTTGATGCATTACGTCCTAAGTTAGAAAATGTGTTTTTTATGCTATCTCCCCAATTAAAAATAGTACTCTTTGCAGTATTCAATCCTGTTGAAATTTTGTTCTTTAGAGTATTTACACTACTACTTACATTCTGTGATGCATTACTCCAAGTTGAACTAATCTTATTTTTTACATCATTTCCCCAGTTCGAAATTGTTGTTTTAGTATTACTTGACCAGTTTGAAATATTGCTTTTTATTTCTGTCAATTTATTAGTCACATTATTTTTAAAATCGATAAATGGTTGTTTTACTTTGTCCCATATTCCTAGTAATCCATTTTTCAAACCTTCTACAATGAAATTTCCTTGTTCTTCCATGACTGTTGATGGCGAATGTATTCCAAAAGCACTTTTAAAGCCGTCAATGAAAGGCTTAAATATATTATCATATACCCATTGGCCAACTCCAACAATAGCATCACCTATTCCTTTAAATATTCCTGCTACTACATTTCCTCCGCATTCTTCTATCTTATCATTGAAATAATCTTCAATCCCATTAAAAGCATCACTTATTAATGTTCCTAAAAATAGTGCAAATCCTCCAAAAGCAGCACCAAGTCCTCTAAAGAATGATTGTACGACTCCACTCCAATCTATATTTTTAACAAACTCTTCAACATCTCTCGCTATTTGTTGCCAATCTATTTCTTCTAATGCCGTGTCTATACTATCAAATACACCTTTTATTCCTTCACTTAAAGTTTGTCCTGCTGTTTTCCAGTCTATATTATTGAAAAATCCATTTATACTATCTCCAATTGCTTTTCCAAACTGTTTCCAATCAAATGTAGTTACAAAATTGTAAGCAAAATAAATTGCTGTATTTATTCCTTGTGCGAATGTATTTCCAACTTGATTCCAGTTTGTTGTTTTTATAAATCCATTTAGGAATTGTGCAATATTTGTTGCTATATTTCTTGCTGTATTTTGTATCTTTGTCCAATCTATACTGTTCATTGCATCATTTAGTTTTTGACCTATTGTTGCTCCAACTTCATACCAATTGCCATTCTTTATTGCATCTATCATAGAACTTGACATATTACTCATTTTTGATAAATCAAAATTAGGTGTAGTTGTATCATCTCCACTATTCTTATTATCAGAAACATTATTTATTTCATTGTGTATATTTGATAATGATTTTCCAGTATCCTTAGCACTTTTTGATGTACTATTCATAGATGATGCCGTAGCTTTTGCAAAAATATTTACTCCTGTCAATGCGTATGCAACACTTTGAATTGCTCTCATTAACTGATATACTAAATTAGTTAAGAATTGTATTACGGGCGCTAATGCTGACCCCATAGCATACTTCATATAATCTATGTTAGCACTTAATTGTTTTGCACCTGCATTTTGACTTGATAACCACGATTGAGCAGAACTACTTAATGTTGAATATATACTTCTTAGACTAAATAATGCTGTAGCATATTTTAAGACATGTCCAAGTCCACTTTTTATTCCACCACTCCACTGTTTTATTTGATTCTTTATTTTTATTGTCATTCCTGATATGTTGTCCATTGATGGTGTTATCTTTTTCAAGCCTGAAAAAAGGCTAGAAAAGAAACTTCCTTTGCTTCCTTTTTCTAGCTTATCTTTTTTATTATTTAATCTTTCTAATTCTGCTTCCGCTTCTATTATTTCTTTAGTATTTAGATGTATCTTGCCTTCTTTTGCATTTTCTAGTTTTTCTTCTATTTCACTTATTTTATACTTTACCAACTCTAATTCTTTTGAACTTCCAATTTGTTTTGCTTCCTGTTTAAATTGCCTTATTGCTGGAACTATTTGACTAATCTTGCTTTTTAAAGTGTCCCATAAACTTAATTTCGTCATATTAGGAACATTTGGTTTTTCAACATTAGGTGCATTTTCTTCTACTGTATTTGTTATAACTGGTTTCTTTATTTGTATATTTCCTATGTTTTGCTCTTCTTTCTTTATTCCTAAGATATTCCCTTTTAACTTTTGCATTTCTTTAGAATATCCAACTATATTCTTTATCTTGAACGCATTACCATTAATGGTCATCCCACTGATATCGTTTGGGTCAAATGCTTCCTTTATTTGTTTTTTAGCAGTTGAAATTTGTTTGTTTACTTCTTTTAAGTCAATATTTGCAGTTATATCTTTTAAATTTATATTGTCAAATTGTTTTTTTATTAATTCTATTTGCTTTTTTATAGAAGGCGCTAACTTTTCAAATTCTTTTACAGCCTTTTCTACGCTTGTATTTACTATGATATCTATTTCTTCAGTTGTCACCAATCATTCCTCCTTTCTTATTTTTATTTTTTGTTGTATAATCTACCTATCTTATTTTAGAAAGGTGGTGAATATTTTGAACCCACTAAATAGTTTTAGAAATCTTATGATTGATTTTGAAGTATATAGGAACTCTAATCTTCTTTACACTAAAAAAGGATTAAAGAACACAGAAAAAGGTAGTAATAAAAAGTACATAGGTTTCTATCCAGATGTTGATATTCAAATAGGTGATGTTTTATCTAATCCTAATTCAAGTGTAAAATACTATATTATAGATATTGATACATCAACTTATAATGGAGAAATTTTTCAAATAAAAGCTTACTATCAAAATACTTCTCCTTCTTCTCAAACTACCTCAACTATATACAATATTGGTAATGCTTCAAATTCAATTATTGGCAATCAGCAACAAGCAATATTAAAAAATTCTTCTTTTAGCATTGAAGATTTGAAAAAACTTGTTGAGTTTTATGGAAACAATGATAAAGAGCAATTATATGAATTAGTTTCATTGTTGCAAAAATCACTTGAAGATGATGATTTTCACAAAAGCAAATTATCAAAATTTAGCGATTTAATAGCAAAACATTCCTGGCTACCAACTGCTATTGCTCAAATTGTTTCAGCATTTATACAGACGCCACATTAATTGTAGGTGCTTCGGCACCTTCTTTTTTTATTTCAAAACTGCCTTCGATTATTACTTGTATATCATTTGTTTTTATATTCGTAATATTATCATTTATTATTATCTCAACCATAATTTCCTCCCATTATAAAAAGCACCAGTTTTACTGATTTTTATTGTAGTTTTAAATTTCTTAAAATTTTGCATAATAAAAACACCTACCTAAGTAAGTGTTTCTTAATTATTTTGTTTTTTGGTTGCTCTTAATGGTGCCCCTACATTATCTCTAAAGCTTCCTAATAGTATCTTTATTGTGTCTAGAAACCATCCAATCATACATAAACCAAAAGTAAATGTATATAATAGTCCTTTTCCTATATTTCCAACATAATATTGATGTAATCCAAACCATCCTCCCAATATGCACATTATTAATGCTGTATCTTTATTTTTATCTGATGTCATTGTTTGATAATGAGCCATATCAATTCCTCCTTTTATTTCTATATATAAAAAAATTATATCACTTTTTCTGAAAAAAACTGTCGAAACTTGTCGAAAAAATATTCTTTTTTTATTTTTTAACCTTTAAACAACATTCTTTGTTCTTCTAAAGTTTGTATTTCTTCTTGTGCTTCAAAAAGCTCTTTATAATTATCTCTAATAAGAATTACTTTTGCATTTTGATTCATGCAATCACCTGCTATCAACTTGTTTGTTGCTGCTTCTTGTAAATCTATTGCATCTATTAAATCATCATTTTTCTTTGCTAAATTAGCCTGACAATATTTTTTTATTTCAGAATATCTACAATTCCAGAACTCATGTGGTTTCATTCCACAATAATATGCAAATATTTCTAATGCGTCTATTAGTTCAACTATATTTCTTGAATTTTTTATTTTTATATTTATGTCTCTTAAATTTCTGACATAATTTGTTCCGTCATTTTGTTTACAGCTATTTCTGTTGATTTTCGAATTAACTCGTTCATATTCATTGTTGACAATGGATTTGATGTCAATTCTTTTAGTTCTTTCTTTGACATCTTCTTTTTGAAAAAACCCTCTTCATTTAATGCCTCTGCCACTTTTCCATATAAATCATTAATTGTTATTCCTTCTAGCCTACATTCATCCATAAAATCATATACTTCATTAGAAGTTTTGAATGTGCTTTCTCCATCTTCGTTTTCTGCTAGTTTAAATATTATTTTTGACAATGCTTCAGCATCTAATTCTGAGTATGCTTCAACAAATACTTTTTCAAAGTTTTTATTTTTTAGTAGATTAGCTATGTCTACTATTTTTCTTGTTTTTAGTACTAAATTAATTGTTTTATTTTTTGTTTCTATTATCATTTATTTTCTCTCCTTTGCAAAAGAGAGAAGGCTAAGCCTCCTCTTTAATTAAAATTTTGTTGAATCTCCTTCAACTGGATATCCATCTGTTTCTACTACATTTGACTCTTTGTATACTCTCATTGTATCTTTTATGAAGTCTCCATCATTCATTTCTTGTCCTGCTATATCAACAGTACATTTAACTGATTGAACTAATGGTTTATTAACAACTGATGCTGTTGTTTCTGGATATTCCAAAAATAAGAATATAGTTGTATCTGCATCTGCTATTGCTTTAATTGATTTATGTGTTTCTTGAATAAACATCATTTCAATATCTACTGTCTCTGCTTTTCTTTTTCCTTTTGCCATTCTTTCTTCTTCTAAATCTAGAGCACTATATGTTTGTCCTTCTTTTAAAGTTTTTAATTGACCTACTTTTTGAACATAACCTATACTTGTTCTGTCTCCTGTTAATGTTGTTGAATAGCTTACTTTTGCTTTCATTGCCACTTGTGGTGTTGTTGTTTTTTCTGTTTGTCCCTCTGCCATTTTAAATTCCTCCTTATTATCTTATAAAATTAAAAGAGGCTGTTATTGAATTGTAACTAACCTCAAATGTTATTGTTATACCGTATTTTTGCAATATAGAATCGTATACTGCTGGACTGGTATTAGTCCTTATGAAATTATATTCTTGAAGTTTTGTATCAACTTCATCTGTCATTTGCATAGCTTGACGTTGCTTTTCATTCCAACAAGTTATTGATATCTGAAATGTAGAACGAATCGGAAATGCATTTTCTGTTTTATTTACAGACTTTAAAGGTGTATGTAATTCTAAGCAAGGAAATTTACTTGTTGTTGTTGGATTTGTTAATATTTGTTTATATTTTAATGGTTCTAGTTTTTCATAAACTAAATCACTAAAATCTTTTATACTTAAGTCTTTCATTTGCATACCTCCTTCAACATTTCATCTAATTTCTTTTTTGCTATTTCTGCATTCTCATTTCTACTTTTAAATGCCCCGTCACTCATAAAGTGATTTGCTTTTGCTCCGAACTGCTACATAGAATTGATTTCCACTTATTGTTACAATAGGATAATTCAATGTTCTACTTACTTTGTTCACAGGTATATACCACTCTGTATAGCCTGATTCAATAAAGTGCTTTGTTTTTCCTATATGTTCTTGCTCTGCAAATTGTCCTGTGCCAAAATACTCAAACCACAAATAAGATTGTCCGTTTTCAGTCATAAATTTAACAGGGTCACAATAAACCCTACCTTTAACTGTTTTATTTGACATATCAATCATTTCAACTAGTATACCATCTTCATTATGACCTCTTTCCAACCTTATTGCATAACCTCTAATGTTATTTAAAATATCTTCTGTTATTTCTTTTGCCATTTGAGGTAATTTTTGAGTTATAGCACTTATATTTTTGAAATTATGTTTTACTTTTATATTACAACTGAAATTTATCATTCTTGCACCTTCTCACATATATATAAATAAGTACTTCCGATTTTATTCTTATCAGTTACTTTATATTGAGGCTTAAACTCCTCTAATTTTGAGATATCTTCAAATGATATTCCATTGCCTTTTTGTATATCATATTCCCTTGTTGTTCTTCCTTTATAAGTACTATAATCAACTTCACCAGTAGATTTTCTATCTAACTCATTGACATCTTGTTGCATATTTAACCAAGCTTGTCCTTTATATTTCCATACTTTTTCTGGTTCTCCATGGTCTTCTATCTCTTCATACTCTGATATATATACTTTTGTTAAATCTCGTAATAACATTAAGGTAACCTCCTTATTGTTGATACATCAATCCTTAATTTCTTTTCTATATCATTAAATGAACTTGAAATAGAACCTTCATTTCGACTTAATAACCCTTCTGAACCTCTGCATAAATATTCAGCTATAACAGCTTTTTTTATGTATGGAAATAACTTTTCATCTTCTTCATTTCGATTAGAAGCATCACAGGCAATAGAAGTCATATCGTCTATGATGTCTCTTATTATACTTTCTGTACCTTCAATATAATTTGCTCCTAATCTTCGTTTTATCTTTTCAAACATCTATTGCCTCTCTTTCTATCCTTTTGAGATTATTCTTGCTATAGCAATTTCTTTGTGGTTATATGTATTTCCATCAGAACCCACTACTAAATCCCAGTTTGCTCCATCTGCTAATTCTTCATCAGTTGGAGAATCTGTTGCTTGATTTTTCATTAAGTAACTAACACCATGAGGAGCCATTACTTTTCTTTGTCTTTCATATAAGTAATCTCTATCATTCTCAGCATCTCTATCCATTTCGTGAGGTACTTTTGCTCCTAAATCTTCATAATCAAATGCTCCTTTACCGAAAACATAAGTAACATATTTAGAATCTCCATATCCTGTAACTTCATAATAGTTCGAAATACTTCCAACAGCAGGACTTTCAACTGCTGTATAAGTTGTCCCAGATTTTGTATAATATGTTTTTCCTTCTATCAAAGATGTATCAGAAGTCTTTGCATATGTTGGGTCTCCCTCTTCTTCTGTTATTTCGTCATATTCAATTAATAGTTTTCCATTCCATGTATAAACATTTAATTCTCTTTCGATTCCATTTGGGTCATTGTATCTTAAGTTTGTTACTAATTTCTTACCTTCCAGATTTGTTACTATTACTGAATTTGCTACTGCTAATTTAAAATTTCTTCTTCTATCTCCACATGCTTTTTGTAATGCTGTATTTAATGTTGTTTCAGCTACTGATGACTCTGTTTCTCCTGATATATCATATGTGTGTTTTGAAGCAAAAACTTTTCCTGCGTCTGATTTCATTGAGAATAATGCTTTAGTTATAATTAATAATATATCTTCCCAAGCGCTATCCCAGTAATCTCCTAATTGGTCTGCTACTTGGCTCATAAAATCTTTTTTAGATGTTACATCATATGTAAAATCATCCTCATAGAATTTATCTTTTCTGCCAATTACAACAACACCTTGTTTGTATGTTGGTAATGTTTTTCCTTCATCATATTTTGTTTTTCCATCATAATTTACTGGTTTTCCTTTTAATCTTCCTATCATTGGAATTATTCCATATTCAGCACCAGTTTGTGATGCAAACATTTCTCTTATTCTACTATTTCCTTGTAATACTCCTGATTTTATTAATAAATTTAATCTTTCTTGTGGAATTGTGTCATAATAAGCACCAAATGCTCTTTCATTAAAATATTTTTTGTTAAATGTTCCTGTACTTGTGTAATCTGCCATTTTTATACCTTCTTTCTTTAATTTTTATATTTTGATAATTTACAAAGTTCTTCATAAGTCATTTGACTTTCTGGTTTAGAACCTTCAATTGCATCTCCTGTTTTTGGAGCTGGTTCTTTAGAATACTCATTTATTGCCTTTTCTCTTTCATTTTTTACAGCCTTTTCTAATGTTTCTAGTTTGCTTTTTATCGTTTCTGCCGTTTCATATTCAAAGTTAAAAGTTATAAAATCTAATGGTATTCCTTTTGCTGTTGCTTGCTTAATAGTTTCAGATTTTAATTCATTTATTGAATTTTGTTTTTCTGCTTTCTCTGCCCTAGTTTTCCATTGTTCTAGTTCATAGTTTTTCTTTTCATCTGCATCCATCTTTGCAAGTTTTTCAGCCTCTTCTAATTTGTTTTTTTGTTCTTCTTCCCATTTTTTTCTTTCATTATCTAGTCTTGTATTCATAGCTTGTGCAACTTTTTTGTCATACTCACTTTGATATTTTTTATTACTAGCTAATAATTCATCTAATGAGATTTCTTTTTCAGGTTCTGTTTCAGGTGTAATTTCTGCCCCAGTTCCTTTCTTTTCTTCTTCCATTTTTTACTCCTTGTCTCGATTTGTTCTTTATAGCCCAAATCGTTACTTAAAATTCTGTTGTTCTTTATAGCCTGCATCCAGTAAAAAGGCATAAAAATAAGAGCTAGTCGACTTAGCTCTTGATTTATAATTATAAAATGTTATTAACTTATTTATTAATTGAACTCTCCATTGTATCTTTCAATACATTATCTGGCGTATCAATTTCATTTGCTGTTTTTGTTATTTCATCTTCTATTATTGAACAAAGCAAACTTATAAATGGTCTAAATATTGTAATTACAGTAAATATAATCCAATACCAAGTTGGCATTTGTAATTTAATACTTAATATTAAGACTAATAGCCACATGTTATTCATCATCCTCCTCTTCTTCATACATTGCCATATATTTTTTGTTTATATCAAAACTAGTTATTTCATATGGTGTCAAGCTCGCATTAATTTCAATATTAGTAACAAATTTCAAGTCATTTGTTATATCATCTGCTCTTTTTATAAGTTCTTGTCCTATTGCTATAATAGCTTTCTTTGCATTTTCTTTATTGGCTGGTTTTAATTCTTGCATATTTCCACCTTCTTTCCATAATAAAAGCACCTACTTTTTAGTAAGTGCTTAAAATATTGTTTTCTTTAATTTATTTTTTCTCATGCTTTCTTGTTCTTCTTTTATTAATTCCTCATATTCTTTTCGTATGTCATCAGGTGTATTATTTTTTAATTTTGTTCTATTTCCATTTTCATCTTCTTCATCGGATAACCAATCTAACCATCTAGGATTTAGTATCATCTATATCATTCCTTTCATTACTTTAACAATTTCTTTACTAAGTACACTCGCATTATTCTTATTTTTATAGTAGTCTGCAAATGCTTCTCCTATTGTTTCACTGTATTTTGTCATTGCATACTTAGAAATATTGCTTCTTAATAAGTTTTGTGACATTTTATCACTAATTCCTAAATTATTAAATGCTTTGGCTACAATTTCTTTTGTTGTTATATCATTATTCCAGTCTTTAATTATTAGATTTTTATCAGCGTATCTGTTTTTTATTATTTCATATGTAACACAATGACCTAATTCGTGATTTCCTAAGTCTTCATATGTTGTATTTTTAGGATGGAAACCATTCCTTACATCTTTTTGATATTGTTTTCTTACTGTGTTTATATCTCCATAAAATTTCTTGTTAATCTCCATAATATATTTATTATCTTCTATATCTGGTGTAATATTTAATCCTCCATTTGGATGTTCTATTACACTGATTTCTTTTAGCTTGTTTCTTATCTGTGGAAATTCTTTATAAACTTTATTCATATTATTTAATGTGTCAAGTAATGCTTTTTTGTCTAATCCTTTTAATTTAGCTTTTTGAACATTATATTTATTCTTTACCGTCTTTTCTAAAGCACTGTCAAAAATACCATATTTCTTTTCTAATTCATAATATGGCAAATACATAATATAACTCCTGCAATAATGAAAGTGATGTTGTATTGGCGGAAGATTTAAACCTAGTACCAATCCATTACATCTAATTCTTTGTATTGTTAGCTCTTTTTGTGTTTCTCCATAATATCTATCAAATACATTTTCTTTATTAATATAAAATTCTTGATTATTTAAGCTATCACACATTAATGTTGTTTTATCATCTTCTACTGCTATAAATTTTACTTTTGCATTATTTCCTGCAATTGACTTTATTCCTTCGACTATGACTAAATTATTTAGTCCTATCATTTGCAAATCTGCTGCACCTGATATTTTATCATTATTTATATTAAGCTTTTGATTATTTTGTCGATTTATTATTGACTGAAACTCACTAGAATCAATTTTGAGGTCTTTTTGTTGTTGTATATTTAAAATTACTTGTTTATATATTTGCTGAGCATTATATTGGATTGTCGCTTCAATATATTGTTTCCAGTTAAATCCGCTATAATTAGGTTGGTCTAATAACGCAAGAAATATAGCCATCGGAATTATTGATGACTTTTTCTTTTTATTTACTTCTTGTTGGCCTTGTTCATAGTAATAATTAGCATCTTCATACATTATCTGTTTTTCTTGTTCTTCAAGTTTGTTTTGTTCTTCTATATATGCACTATAAATAAGCAATTCTAGTATTTCACTATTCTTTACTCTTGTTCTTTTATAAATATTATTTGCTAATACAGTAAAGTAGTTATTATTCTTTAATAATCCTTGCTCTTTCCAAGACTCTATATATGTATTTATTCTTTTCTTAGTTTTGTTTTCAGCTATGTTGTATATGTTATCTGATGTAAAGTTAAATGTATCAAATAACTCCTGTAAACGGTTTTGAGTTCTTTTTGATGTTTTATTATATAGTTGTTTTAATTGTTTCATATAAGTGTCATGTACTTCCCACATATAAAACACCTCTCTATTCTTTGTTTATTTGTTTATTGACGACTTTGACTTGCTCTTTTTTGTTATCTGCTGTTAATTTTTGTGCTTTCTGTTGCTCTGTCAAATCTGGCACCTTGTCATCTTTTTTACTTTCTTCTTGATTGTTTTGGTCTACTCCTGCTTGTCCCATCATTTGCATTTGTTCTAAATTTTTCTGAATATTCTCTTCGTTTTGTAAATCCATTTTAGCTAATTCGCTTGTTGCATCTAAATCAAGATTCAATAGATTTATAACTGTTTCATCTGGCAATAATCCTCTCACTTTTAATGCGTTTGTAATATCTGTTGCTTTATCTGATGGTAAATTCCTATTTAGTTTTACTTCAATATCTCTAAAATCATATGTCTTGCCTTTTTCTTTATTGAACTTTTCTAATATAATTCTCCATCTTCTTGTTAAGCCTTCAAGGAAGTCGCCTTCAAACGTTGCTATGTACTGTTGTAAACTAAAAAATTTCTTTTCAAGTGCTGCATTGTTATCAGCTTGTGTAAATCCTAAATCAGTCATATTAGGGCAGAATGAGCATAAACAAATAATATCCATCAATGTCTTTTTATGATTTTGTAATGCTGTATCATTTACATTTTTTTCAACCCACCACAAATTGCTATCAACTTCTCTACTTCCATCTAAGTATCTTACTCTACTTGTTAATACATATTCATCTTCTTTTTGTCTTGCAGGATTTATTACATCTTCGCCTTTTTCATTTTGCATAATCATTGGATTTTCTGGTGTATATCCTTTTACTGCTAATATTGCTTCATCGTTATACTTAAATACATTTCTTGAATTTTGAATGCATCTTTCATATGCTCTTATTAAACTAATCACAGGTTCAAATATAGCCATTCCATCACAATTTTCTATTGCTGTTGCTGGTATATCATCATCCCATTTTTTAGGTTGTTTTTCTTTTTGGTTTTCTTTGAATAATGGCTCATCACCATATTGTTGTTCATATGTTGGTGTACCAAATATTTTTCTTTTTTCAGGTGTATCATAATAATATCTTTTTCCATCTGCTGTAGTTAATTCAATCATTTGCTGATATTCGCCATTTGCCATGTATGTACGAATTATTCTATACAAACCTATTAAATTTTTAGGAATTGAATAATCCCATATAGCAACTGTTTCTAGAGCATCACTTCTTGCTATTGTTATTTCTCCTGTCTTTTCATCTTTATAATATATTTCATAACATGCTCTTTTTACTAGATAATCCAATACCATATGTAAAAAATGTGAACCATCATTGTTATAGTCAACTATATGTTTTATTAATTCTTCTATTTCTTTTATTTCTTGTTCATCATTAGTCTCGTGATTAAATAGTTCTCTTATTATTTTATCTTTATCTTCATTAAATGCTTTTACCTTATAAGTTGGTGCTTTTCCACCAAAATAACCCGCAGACATAATTGATATATATCTTTCAAGTGGTACTTTTATATCTTCATCATCCAAGCTTGCTAATTCTTCATCAGTTAATTTTCTTCTGAACTTTTCATACAACTCTTTTCTTACATCTAATTCTTCTTGTGCTTTAAAATATATATCTGTTATACTTCTTTCTTCTGCTAATCTTTCCTTGCTATATCTTAACATTGTTTCCTCCAATCAAAAAACACCTACTGAGTAGATGTTACATTTTTATAAATGGTTTGTTTGTCATTCCCATATTTCTATTTCCTTTTATGTATTTCTCTACTGCATATCTCATTGCATCCATCAAATGATTAAAATCATCTATTGGTTTATTTATTTTGTTTCCAAACTTGTCCTCATCCCAAGTATAATTACTTATTTCTGTTATAAAGTTTACACATCTAGGGTGGATTATTATTTCAAAGTCTTGTATAAATTGAATACCATTATTTATACTGTCTTTTCCTTTTAATGCACCTGTAATATGCCTTAACCCTAATCCTCTTAATTCATCTATTGACTTTGGCTCTGCACTATCTGCTGTTATCCTTTCTTTTGAATAGCCCATTTGATTTATTTTGTCATATATTGCTTTGTTGCTCATTCCTTTTTGATATATTTCGTCATATACATAAATTTTCTTATTTTTTAAATCTATTGCACCGCAAAATAGTGCTGTTGGGTCGTTTGTATAACCAAAATCTAGCCCAAAAGCACTATCTAAGTTTCTTATTGTATTTAATTCAAATTTTTCTTCTTTCCAATTTTCATATACTAATCCATCTACTATACCCCAGTTACCTAATCCAGCAACCTGATATCTTCTAGGATTATTCTTTTTCATTCTTTCAAATACTTTTTTATCTGCTTCGTCTAGCCACTCATTACAAAGATAATTTGTTGTCATTGCTAATATATCGTCATCTTTAACATCAAAAAATCTTTTCTTTATCCAATGATGTTCATTCCAAGGATTTAGTGTTATTGTTATTTGCTTAAATAAACCTTCTGGAACTTCTCCGTCTTATACTTTCATCTATTACATCAAAATCAGATTCTTTTGTTATTTCGTATGCTTCTTCTATCCATAGCCAACACAAAACACCAATATCTACTGATATTGATGTTACTTTTAATGGGTCATCTAAACCTCTAAAATATATTTTCTGTCCTGTAGGTTTATATGTCATTTCTAGTGGACTTTCTTTTATTTCCCAGAAACTATCTACCTGTAATCTATGTATTGCCCACTTTAACTCTGTAAAACAACTATCTTTTAATGTTCTAAATGTTTTTCTAATTACAAGTGTATTAGCTTCTTTATATTTCATCATGTTGCTTATTATCCATAATGCTGTTGTCTTTGATTTTTTACTTGCTCTTGAACCTTTACATACTCTATATCTACATTTGCAATGCCAATATTCTGCATAACCTTTTCCAACTATACTTTGTAATGATAATTTGTTTATTTGTTGCTGTGTTTTTTTATTTATTATTTTACTCTGTAATGTCATCTTGTATCACCACTGGTATATTGCCAGTTACATCTACTTTTTCTTTAAATGTGCCATATCTCTTACCAAGCAACTCTGCACATTTTGTCCTATCTTGTAATGAAGCATCTAGTCCAAATTGGTCTTTTTCCTCTCCTCTCATTACTTTTGTTAAGTATTGTAATACTTCATCTTGTGAGGCAATTCTTTGGTCTTCTTTTTCTTGAAGTTTTATCTTTATAAATTTGTCTAGTTTTGACAAGTTTTGTGAACCTATTCTATTAAGATTTTTTCCCTTATATCCAGCTTTTTTACAAGCTTCTGTTGCATTTGCTGTTTCTATATAGTAATCAATAAATCTCTTTTGCATTTCTGTTAATGCGTTATATTCCTCTTCTATATTTTCATATTCCATCTGCCTCACTTCCTTTTCTATATTCTTTTATTAAGTATTTCATTACATCTACTTTACTATAACATTCTTCTTTCTGTTTATATCTATCTTGTAGTTCAAACTCGTCTGTTTCTTCGTTATATACTTCTACCTTTTCTCTTTTTAATATTTGATATTTAATACAATATTTACAATTCTTTTCACTATAAAATTGAAAATTGTTTATTTTATATATTTGTCCTTTTGTAGATAAGACATATAACAACTTATTTATGTTTCTATTTACATTCATTCTCTACCTCAAAATACTTATCTACTATTTCATGAATAATATCATAAGAATTTGATACTATATCAGCAACATCTTCTTCTGAATATTGTCTTTCACAATGAGTTATATAATTATCTATATAACAATGTGTTAGTTCATGAATTAATGTTGATTTTTTTCTTGCTTCTGGTAAGTCTTCATCAATATATATTTTTAAAGTATCACAATATGTAATTCCATAGTATCTTGTATCTACTGATTTTAGATTTTCTTCTTCATTAGCTCTTCTTATGTTTTGCATATTCTTTATCTCTTGTTGAGATACTTCTGTTATTGTCCATTCTCTGTTATTTATTTTAAATTTCATTACTTCCTCCTAGATTATAGATGTCATAGTCTTATGATTCTTCAAGTAGTCTTTTGCACTCCAATACTTAAGTCCTTTTTCTTTGCATTTCTTTATGTACTCTTCTGCTTTTGGTTTTGTCCACTTCATTGATATTTCCTCCTATAAATACATTAAAAATTTTCCGTACCCTTTTGCACAAATCTCTTCTATTCTGCAACCTCTTGCTTGTTGCCATCCTGGCATAAACACAACTGCATCTGCCTTATCTAATAATTCAATTGACTTTGACAAATAAAATAGTGGACTCTTATTTTCTGATATATCCAATACAGTATCTATTACTTCATGTCCTTCTGCTTCTAGTTTCAATATCAATTCAGCTCTTTCTTCTCTTATTTGTTCGTTTGACTTCCCTCTCATAGGTTGACTTATCATTATTTTCATTTTTCATTCTCCTTTTCGGTTTATAATTAAAACAGATGCCATAGTTTTTACAACCGTTGCATCTGTTTTTCATACAATATTTTATATTCATATGTTACTCTTTCTTTATAAGCTCTGTGTAATGATACAGGAGCTATGTTCTCCTTCGTGGTTAAGTTCTTTTATAGTTACCAATAAAACCGTAGTATTACCTGCGTTAAAACCTAAACATATTTTTTATATCACTACGCACAACTTACAAATATAAAATTAAAGCTCACTAGAAAAGCTCTACAAAATGAAAGGTCGTGATTTTTTATTTATATCAACATATCTAGTATCTGTTAATACCTAATTTCTTGTAATTCCTTTTATTGCCCAAAATTGTGCCTCTTCTAATTTAGTAATTGCCAAACTTGTTTCCCTTGAACTTTTACAATTTTCTTCAATAAAATCATACATTTTTGAGAACATTTCTCTAATACTATCAATTTTTTGTTGTTTTTCTTCATTAACTTCTAAATACTTTGCTTTATCATTCATTATATACATCCTTTCAAAAATAATAAAAGAGCAAACATTTAAAACATCTGCTCTTAATTAGGATATCTCGGCTCTGAAGTATCACTTTTTCATATGTGATACCTTTTCACATTACTATTATAACACCGTTTTTTATTAAAATTACGCCAATTTTACGCCAACTTTTTTAATTCTTCACTTACTGCTGTAACTAATTCACTTTTTCTTCTCACAAAAGTTCTTTCCGACATGCCATTATTTATTAAGTCCCATTTACTTTTGCATTGTATGTATATAGTTTCAAATATTTTCTTACTATCTTCACTTACTAATTGTAATGCCATCTGTACTGCTTTAACTTCTTTTATAGCTTTTTTCAACTCCTTATCTTCTTGTAGTTGTATTACACTATTTAAAACCATGTCTGACTTTGTATATTTTGCTTTCGGCATTCCATCCATATTCAATCCACTAATGCTCATTATATCTTCTCTTATTGACATTATCTTTATACAGTTGTAATTATATCTCTTTAAACAATTCACTGCTTTTTTGTATTCTTCATTTGGTAATCTCATCTGTATCCTCCTCATATAAAAAGTATATTCTATATTTATGTTTCACTAAATTGCTTTTATTTAATGCTCGTCCTACTTCTCTTGCTGTTAAATTTAAAAATCTTACTATTTCTGGCAATGTTCCTACTTTCATACATTGCTCTGATTCTTTTTCATTGTATATTCCGTATATGTTCATTTGTAATTCTCCTACATTTTTATTCTTGTTTTCTTTATTGTTGTATCTGGCTTTACTATTTCTTTCACTAATCCTAAATCATATCTTTGAAATGTCTCTTTTACTCCTGTTATCATGTCTTTGTATAATATGAAATTAGGATATTCTTTTACAAATATGTACTCATGTCCATTTTTGCTAATTATTTTTGGTATTTTCATTTGTATCACTCCGTTTCTTTCAAATATCTATATATTACATTCTCTACTTTTGCTAACGCTTCATAACTGCTTATATATTTTCCATCGTGTCTGTGTTTCATTGTTGCTCTTATTATCTTTATTTGCTGATTATACTCTCTTCTATATATTTCTGCTAGTTTATTTTTACTTAATCCTTGCTGCCATTTTTCTATTATTTCTTTATCTGTCATTTACTACACCTCTTGTGTAGTATGCTCTTTTATTTGTTTTATATTTCCTTTGTTATTCTCTTATAATATTCTTTTACCCACTCTTTACTGTGAATCGGTGTTGTTAATTGTTCTGACATTAAATCTATTATTTTGTCTTTCTCAATATTTTTTGCATTTGCTAAGTCTAATTGATTTTGTAATATATGTGTATCTCTATCATATTCTTCTTTTAAATTATGACATTGTTTGCTTAGAAGTTGATTTGTTCTTGCTAATCCGTACTGGACTTAGTTCTCCTACTTTGCTTTCTGCTATTTCTTTGATGTCTTTTAACATCTCTAATTCTTTATTCTTATCTTTTAATTGTTTTCGTATCTTATAATATCTATTTTTCCACTTTTTTCTGCTTTGCATTAAACTGTTTATTCCTTTTTGTTCATTTGTCATAGGTCAGCCCTCCTCTAAATCGCTAAATGTTTTCTTATACTCTTCTATTGCGTTTAATTGATTTAGTATCTCTTTTACTTCATCAGTCTCTAACAATTCAATATAATCTTTATCTGTATACAAAACATTAGAATCTTTAACATATTCTCCTATATGCACGAAAAATTGTCCTTTTTGTGTTTTGTATAATGTATGTATATATTGTGGATATGTATCAAAAACTAATCCGTTGTGCTTTACTGCTTTTCTATATTTAATTATTTCTTCTGCTTTGTCTGTATCATAAACTTTGTTATTTAATAAATATCTTCCCATTTTATTCTTTCTCCAACTTCTTTACTCTTTTATCTATTTGTTTTACTATTCGTAATAGTTCTTCTATATCTTCACAATTATTTACTATATACTTTCTTAATTCTTTTTCTTTTTCATTATCGTCGCTTGATTTTGTTATCATCCCCTGTTTATTATTCGTGCAATATATTTTTTCTATTTCATCTTCTATTAATTCAAATTCAGTAGTTGCAAGTCTTATATCGTCATACTCCTCTGTTAAAAAACAATCATAATCAACACTTTTAAAATTTCTTCCATTAAATGTATAAGTTGCATTTCCATCACTTTTTATTTTTCTTCCTTCCTTTATTTCTCCATCTGCTATGGCTTTCATTAATTCCCAGCCTTTATATATTTTTCCCATTATTCTCCTCTCTTTCTTCTATTAGTTCTTGTAAAACATTTATTTTTTTATCAATATCTTGTTGTTCTCTGCTTTCGATTTTATATCCCATATAATTATCGTATTTTTTCATTCGCTTTTTCTTCAATCTTTCTATCTTGTCTTTTACTTTTTGTTTTGAAATATAATCATTTCTTAAAATCTTATTTAGCATTTCTGGAGTACATATTTTACTAACTGTATTCTCAAAATACCACTTTCTGACTGCTTTTAATTCTTCATTCTCTTTTTGTAGTTTTTCTATTAGATTTAATACTATTTTTATACTTTTTGAATCTTCTGATGATATTTCTTTATAATTTCTTGTTTTGCCTCTAAATTCAAATGTATTTAATATTTCAACAGCTTCCTTTTCTTCCTCGTTCATTTATTCCTCACCTCTTAAAAATGATAATAATTCATCCGCATACATTGCTTTATCAGTACTTGCCAAATATTCATCATCTGCTGTCTGTATCCATTGTTGCTCTTTACTATCCTTTTCTAATTTTTTTATTAAACTATTTATTTTTTCATTCTCTTTCTCTTGTCTTCTAAATTGTCCTTTGTATGAACTTAATGTATTTTGTAATTTATTGAAATCTTTTTGTTTTTCATTTAATATTGCTAATTCAGCTTTTTGATTTTCTATTTTCTCTGTTTTGTGTTCATTCTCTTTTAATACTCTTTTATAATCTGATAAAATAACATCAACATACTTTTTTCTAGTAGTAACAAAATTTTCAATGCCTTCTCTTTTAAAAGTTCTCAACAATTCATACATTTTTATTTTCTTACCATTTGATAATTTCTCCAATGCTTCTTCTATGTCTTCGACATTTGTGTCGGTTACCTCTCTATTTTCTTTCACTTAAAACACCTCCTACACTATTTGTTTATCAACTACTTTTACTCTCCAATTTCCAAAACTACCTTTAAATATCATACTTCCTACTCTGAAATCATCTGCTATTGTATCTCCAACATTGTACTTGTTATAATATTCTTCTGATACTTCTATATAAATGTCTATGTCATTCATAGCATCTTTTAAGTGTTCACTTACACTTAATGTTAAATGTGATTGTGATATATTAATTTTCATTATATATTTTGCAGTTCCATCTAATACTTTATTTTGTTGATTTATTTTATTATTTATATTTGATAATTCATTATTCTTATTTGATATTTGTATGTTCAAGTCATTTTCTTCTTGTTTTAACTGTTTTATTGTTTCTATGTACTTTTTATCATCTTCTGATAATACTTTATATTTATTATTTTTTATGCCTAATGTTATCCCTAATACAACATTTATGATTATTAATATAATTAATATAGTTTCTTTATATTTCATATCTTATTTACTCCTCTCCGTATAACAATGGTTTTCCATCTTTATCTACTAATACTGTTATTCCTCCACCAGTTTTATAGTAATTAAACATAAAATATTCAACTTTGGTTTCTTTGTCATACATAACTTTTCCATTACGCTCCTGTTGTATTATTACAAATCTTTCATTTTCTGCATAATTATTTGATATTGTTACATCTTTTAATAACCAACCTGTTAATACAATTCCTATTATTATTAATAAACTTATTATTATTTTTTTCATCTCTTATTCTTCCCTTTCTTTCAGCATATTCATATATACTTGCTTTTCTTCTATTTGCTCATTTAAGCTTTGTTCCAATATCTTTATTCGTGTTTTTCTTTCATCTTTAACTATTGTTATTATTGTTAAAGATATTAGTATTGCTATAATACATATTACTTCTCCAATAAATTCTATTGTTTTATTCATATCTTATTTACTCCTTTGCTCCATTTTTGGTTAACTTCTATGCCTAATTTCAAATAGTTTATTCATATTTATTTTTTTAAAATCAAATATTATTTGTTTTGGTCTAAAATCACTTTCATATAAGCTACAAACCCACTTGTAATGCAATCTTATATCTGGTGGTATTGATTCTTGAATCAAATCAAATCCTGTTTTAATTATCATCACATCCTCAATGACTTCTTCGTATTCACTATAATTATCAAGGAATTTCAAAACTGCTTTTCCTTCATCTTCCGTCACATTTAAAACTATTCTTTTTCCATTAAAGAATGCTTGTTCTATTTGCTTATATATTTTTATATAATTTGGTTCAAATATCTTTTGTATAATTTCTTTTAGATTCATATTTTTACTCCTTTACTACTAAATCTGCTTTGATTAAATCGTAAGTTAAATTATATGTTAAATTGCATAAATCTAATATTTCATATCTTCTGTTTCTAATATCTATACTTGCAAAATTGTGTTCTTTTTTTCTTAAAACTAATAAATGTGTATATTCATATTTTCTAAATTCAAACTTTTCAAGTTCTTTTAAATCTACATCATCTCTTATTCTCCACATATCTATTCTCCTCTTCTTTTAATATTTCTTCTTTTGCTTTATACCAGCTATTATGTATTTTTAATTTACTATTTTGCTCGATATGTTCTATTATTTTAAATAACAAGCATGTATCTTCTTTTAAATCATTTATAGAATTATAAGCCTCTAATGGTGGGTCTACTCTCTTAGCATTTTTACTTATTTTGAATATCAATATCGGTTGAAATAATCCGCTTCCAATCATATTTCTTGGATATAACATTTGTAGTAATATTCTCCACTCTGTATTTTCTACATCATTTATATATTTACTCACTATATTTTCTACTATTTCTTCTGTAAAGTCATAATATTTGTATCTTCCACTTTCAATTAATTTTTTATCATCTTCTTTATAATTTAACATATCTATTCTCCTCCTAATCTTTAAAAACCGGAAATGACTTTATTATTCTTGTTGATATTGATATTTCATTGTTGCATATCCAATTTTGTAATTCATTCTCACAATTTTCACATAAATCAAATGACTTTTTGAATATAGAGTTCTTTTCTCTTTTCGCATATGTATATAATCCTACAAAGCCTTTCCTGTATGTATATCCTATTTCCGTTCCACATTTATCGCAAAAATATTTTGGATGCCTTGTTGTTCCTCTATTCATCTTCTCCTCCTACTTTATAGCAATTAGCCATATATTGCTCTTTTGTTAGTATTGTTTGTATATCATCTTCCCATAAAGTACATTCACTACTATCTTTACTGCTATCTATATCAACACATTTTCCACTCGGGCAAGGTTCTTTATTTATCACATTTATTACTTTATAACCGTTCACAAAATCTCCTATTTCTATTAAATCTATTAATTGTTTGCTGTGTTTTACTATGTCTGTTGTTTTAATAATTCCGTATTCTTTTCCTTCAAAATCTTCTATTCCTGTAAAATATAAATATTTATTTACTGTTTTATTGTTGTCTATTCTATCGATTCTTTTAATTCCTTTATTGTTTGTTCTTACATATTCATTTACTTCAATTCTATCTTCCATATAAACCTCCTCATTCTTTCGGCATTTCATATACTTTTGGTATATTAAATATGTTTGGTTGTATATTCATACCTCCTTGCATAAAAGCCACTCCCCCTTTTAATTCCAAATAACTTGAATATTTTTCAACTATTTCTTTTAATACTTCTTTTGCTCTTTCTATTGTTTTATATGCCCCTAACATCTCTCCATCTATATAAATCGGATATACTATCTGCTCAATTTGATTTATTTTAACCTCTTCATCTTCTATCCATATGTTTTTTGCAGTTTTAAAATTAAATATTTGTAATTTATCTTGACTTACTATTATCATTGTTTTCCTCCTTTTTTCTTTCTCTGTAAACTCTTTGATATTCTTTGTTGTATAATTTTTCACAATGTTTGCAATAACAGTTACATCTGTCTTGCTTTTTCATATATCTAAATTCTGATTCTTCTTTAACTTCTCCACACATACTGCATTTTCTAACCATTCTCTTTTCTTTAAATAAATCATCATCTAATCCGTGTAGTTTTCTTGTTGCGATTAGTTCTTCCTTATCTAAATCACTCATAGTTTTTCTCCTTTACTTTATTATTTTTAACGTTAAATCCGGATATTTCTTCTCGAATAACTTGTGTTTTAACTTAAATACATCAGTTTCTTTTCCTTTGACATCTTCTACTATTATTTTGCCGACCTTGGCAATATGAAAAATCCGCTATGTATTCAATCTTTCTGTATGTTTTTCCATTTTTCTTAAAGCTTTCTTGTAATAAAAATCTCGGTTGTAGTTCTAAGTTTTGTATCTCTCCTGCTCTTTGTAATAATGCTAATTCTTTATATCTCTTGCTTTCAGCTATTGAGTCAAATACATACATATCTACTTGTGTCTTTTTATTTCTGTATTTGTTCATTCTTCTTTCGCTCCATTTCCATAAAATTTTCACACCTATAAACTCCGATGAAATTCCTCTATTTCCAGCCTATTACATCCACAACATCTCTTACAAAGTTTATCTTTTTCTAGTTGTTTCATCTCACACCTCTATGTCATTTCTATTGAAATCTACAGATAACATTTCCATAAACTCATTCCAATCTTTTGATTGTTCTATATAACCCTTTACTCTTGTTAGCGTTCTCCTTTCTCCGTCATCTGCACCTACTGTGTACGAAAATCCCACAGTAAATATTATTAATATAATCTTAACTAACATTCTTTTACCCTCTCTCTTCCTAATTCTGTTATTTGATACACAACTTCTTTACAGTGTGTTTCTGTATCTAATTCTTTGCCAACTATACAAACTTGCCTTTTTTCTAATAAGTTCGTCAATCTTGGTCTTGCATGATTGTAATCTATCTCTTTTGTATAACCTCGATATGCCATGTATCTTGCAACTTGTTTTGCAGTTAATTCTCTGTATTCACTTAATATCTGCAATACTTGCATTTCTCTTTTTGATTTATTTACTTTTTCATTTGCTTCTCTTCTTGTTTCTTCACTCATTTCATTCATTAGTTTCACTCCTTTACTATTTCACACCATTCTAAATTTTTATATAAATGTGCATAAGAGTCATTTATGTAATAATCATTTGGATTTACTGCTATTCTTGACCTTATATCTGCTATTTTGGGTATAAATTTAACTTCTCTTATTGTCTTGTCAATTGCTTGCTCAAATTCTTTTATATCTGTCTTTTTAAACTCCTCATACCACATCATCATTTCTTCTCTTGTAAATATTTTGTTGTATGCTGTTTGAACTTTTGATATCTCTCTCTTAAATTCTTCTTTGTTCATTTAGAAATCCACCACCTTGCTTGTATTCTGCTTTTGACTTTTAAATCCAATTTCATCTGCTTGTATCTTTTCTACAGTATCTATTTTTCTTCTTACATAATCTTGTAATATTGTATCCGCATAATTCCAGTTAGGATATTGGATTCTAGATGTTTTCGACAACACATAATCTATAACTTCAAACGGTAACTCAGCAAGATATTTTATACATTCATTAATAGCATTTGTATTAAAAGAATTTAAACATTCAATAAATCGCTGTTGTAACTTTTTTTCTTTTTCTTTTTTTAATAATAAATCACTATCTATATCTTCTTCATTATCATTATCTTCTTCATCTTCATTATCATTATCGGGTTTTTTCGGTTCCATTTGGTTTTCTTTAAAACCGTTCGGTTTTTTCGGTTTTTGAATTTTCCTTTTGCTTTTCTTCTTTTTTAGGTCTACCACCCTTCTTAGCATTCTCTCTATTCTTTTCACATCTAGCTTGATATTTTTCTCTATCCCTGTCTAGTTGTGTTTTTATAAAAGAGAAAGCCATTTTTAACATACCGTCTAAATTGGGTACTTCACCTGTTTTTTCATATTTAATTATTGCTCTCATAAGCTGTCCGATTTGTTCGTCTGTCATTATATTGAATTGCTCTTCATAATCTAAGTACATTAGAAAGCTTGCTTTTTCCATTTTGCTTTCTCCTTTCGTATAATACAAGGGATAAAACATTTTTACGCCTTATCCCTTGTTGTTTGATTTTCCAAATCTCTCTATAAATTCTTCTTTTGTTTTCTTGTAATAGCTTGTCCATGCTTTTTCTGCCAATCTCTTTAATTGTCTATTTAATTTATCTCCATTCTTACCATGTACTCCATTCGTTCCACGATGGCTTTCTCTTGTTAAAAATACTATCAAGCCATCATTTATACTCTTTTGTCTGTAAGCCTTTGAAAAATAAACCTCATGCCTTTCGCAATATATTTCTGTCCTTACTGTGCTATATAATTTGCTTTTTGGCATTATGCAGAAATCTTTCTCGTGTTTTTTCAGTCTATTTACTGTCTTGTTATGCTCACTTTTTGGAACAGGATGGAAACTTTGGCTTAAATCAGTTACTATCATTTTTTATCCCAACTCTCTAATAATGAGTTGATTTCATTTTGGCTTTTTGTTTCTAAGTTTAAACTCTTTGCTAATTGTATTAATATTTCAATTAATAAACTCATTTCTTTACTGTCATATGTACTTGATCCATAATAGCAATTTACTTTAACACATTTGTCTTGCCTACTTACCTCTTGTACTAAAAATCCTAAACCTTGTTTTTCCCATATTCTTTTAAATTTTTCAAATGTTTTTTCTTGTACTATAAATGGTTCAAATGAGCCAACTTGTAATATTGCATCTCTGTATATTTCTTCTTTTGTTGTAATTCCATTTTTACTTAATTCATTTGCAATATTATTGCATAATACCCAGCAATAAGCATTTGCATCTAATGACCTTTTCTTGTACCATTTTTTCATTTCTATATTAAGCTTATTTTCGTTTTTTAATTGTTCTACTATATCTAAGCTGTTTGTATCTAAAATCAAGCTTATTTTTGGCTTTCGTGTTTCATAATCTATATCTAAATTTGTTATTATTCCTGTTGTTTGCATTTGACCACCTACTTTTTATCTGGCATTGTATTGCATTTGTTTAATATTGCTATATATTGCTCTTTTGTTAAATCATTCGTGTAAGTTATTCCATAATTTTTTTCTAAAGCTGGTCCAACATCAAATCCTTTTCTTAACATAAGTGCATATATTGATTTTGCTTCTACTTCTGTGATTTTATTGTTAGTTGTTCCTGCTTTTGAATTTTTCTTTTTGTATCCATCTTCACTTGGATTTTGGTCTGGATCTTCTCCTGTTATTATTTTGTAACTTTTCATCAATGCATATTTATCTGAATATGTCATTGCTTTCCCTGACCCCTTGTCTTGGGTATCTATTCCCTCTGCAAAAGTAATTGTCTCTATGTATTCATCTGGCTTGTCTATATTTACAAATCTATAAGTTGTTTTTATTCTGCTAAAAATATTATTCTTTTCTCCATAATTATTAGTTGTTGTAAACATTGTACTTTCTAGAACTTCTCTATTTACTGGATAACTATATACTCTATACTTAAATTCCAACTCTTTAACCGCTTTTAAAATATCTGCTTCTCCTACTGCCTTATATGCACTCTTACCTTCTCCTACCGTTAAATTTTTATTTACTTTAAATATTTCATTCGTTATATTGGAAAGCTTTTCAAATATATTCATTTCATTAATCTCCATATTTTTCTCCTCTTTTATCTAATAAATCTAAATAATCCATAATTACACCTACTTTATTCTCAAACTTGTTTTGTCATCTACTATAATTGTTCCAGGTATTATTTCTCCTGTTTCTTTAAAATGTTTTTTTATTGCTGTTTTATCTATTTTTGTTGTTACTATTTCTTGCTTAAACTCGATTGGTATTTCATCCTCATTTTCTATTTCCAATGACATTGGATTCTTTGCTATTGCTAGGCTTCCTAATCCTGTATCTATTTTTGAAAAACCGTTTCTTTCCATACATTCTTTAACATAGTTTTTAAACTTTTCTATTTTATTTTCTATTCCCTTTCTTTGCTCTGAAATTCTTTTTTCCTCCGTTTTCATTGCATCAACAGTTAATTCCATGTTTCTTACATAACCAATTATATTTTGGCTTTTTTCTTGCAATAAAATTGTTAATTCCCTTTCTAATTCCTCTTTTAATTCTGGTGCCATTTCCTCTTGTTCCATTATCATAGGAAATGCACTTGTAATATTGTATAAACTTAAACTATTCATCTTTCTTCCTCCCATTTATCGTTTATTTCGCACTCTTCTTTTATTAATGCGAATATGTCTCCGTCATCTTCCATCTTTTCTCTCCCTCTTGATTTCTATTTAATTTTTTGCTATAATTAAATAGAATCATATGTTTATATAAGTGTTTGATTTGAGTTATTTTTGCGGAGTGGTATTTGTAAAAATAACTCTTTTTATTTTGTCTACTGTTTCGTAATACATTTCATGTGTTCTATCTGCTCTTTTTAAGATATTTTCAATTTCATTTAGCTTTCTATAATGAGTTACTGCTCTTTGTTCTGCATTTTCCCATCCTTCTCTTAATTGTTTCTTTGTTTCCATTTCCTCACTTCCTTCCTAAATATTTTTTAATATGTATACAATGCTAATTGCTAGCAATACATAAACTAAATTCATTATTGCATTCATTGTTACTATTTTTGATAATGTTTCTGCTACTAAAAACATTACAAATATAAATGCTAATGCTATTATCCAAAATATAAATCCTCTTATTGAATTTTTCATTTGTTTTCCTCCTTAATTTTTTACTTGACTAGCTGTTGTCAAAATTGTATTTATTATTGTTTTTAATTTTGTATTTTCTTCTTTTACTTTGTCATATTGTCCCTTAGGAACTGAATCATCATCTACTGCTATTTTGTAATATCCTCCTTCTGTCATAAAATGTTTTAATTGATTAGTTCTGCATAATCGTTTAACTTCTTCAACTCCTATTCCAGATTGTCTGCTATATTCCTCAGCAGAGACATACTTAGGTATTGACATCTATATCACCTCTTTTTTCTATCACAGGAACTATGTTATTTTTCTTTAATAACTCATATAAAAACAATCTGCCTTTTTGTGTCCATTTAGTATTCATTGTTACATCTTTTCTTCCATCTGAATGTGTATATTCAACCGTTTCACTATGTGTATATCCGCAATTATGATAGTTACTATATAAAAACCATTGATGTCCTTGTTTATACTGTACTTTTAATTCATGTAATTTTTTATTAAATGCTTTTGCAGACATTCCATAATCTTTAGCTATTGCCGTTATAGTCACTAATGCTTTACTTTGTAAGATTTGGTCTAGGTAATCTGCTTTAGGTTTTAATTCTCCAATTAGTTGTTTTTGTTGTGTATTTTCTAACTGTAAAACATTCAATTTACTTTCTGCTATTTTTAATGCTCTAGCCATTATTTTTTCTGGACTGTTAAAATCTTTTTCTACTTGTATAAAGTATTGTCTTACCTTTTTACCATTTTCATTTCTTTGTATCATTGCAATTTCTTTTGCCATATCTAATTTAATTGCATGGTCATTATATGCCGTTTCATTTCCTTGAGCTGTTACTCTTTTTTGAGTAATAGTACAATAGTCTTGATTTTCTATAAATCCGTAATCTTTCATTCTATTAAACCAATCATTGTATCTTGTACTTACTCCTAATGCTTTGTATAATTCTCTGCCATTTACTATTGGCTCTTGATTTTCATTTAGGTCTATTTTTATTAAATCTTTCATTTTGCCCTCCTTTTTATATTTTAATTTGCATACTTCCAGATAAAACCTCCA
This sequence comes from uncultured Clostridia bacterium, assembly GCA_934167685.1. Lineage (GTDB taxonomy): Bacteria > Bacillota > Clostridia > TANB77 > CAG-508 > CAG-269. Next base: position 52,497 of record CAKPLQ010000003.1, read on the forward strand.
GCAGTCTTAGTTAATCCTCTTAAATTTGCACTTATAGAAGGTGCTACCATCTTCATTTTTCTACTTGCTTCTGCTATAGATTCCCATTCAGTAATAAATTTTCCATTTATATCATATTGCTTTATTTTTTTAGATGTTGCTTTTCTTGCCGCTTCTTTTCTTATATTGTCATGTCCTTGAAATGGTGTTAACCCTTTTCTTACTCTTTCACTTATTGTTGAGTAAGGGATATTTAAAATTTCTGACCATTCTTTAATAGAATGTGTTTCCCCCTTATGTGTAATATAATGGTGTGTTTCTTTTAGTGGTTTTAACAAATCTTCATTTTTCCAACCTTGTTTTATCCTTTTATAAATTTGCTTTGAATCTACACCAGAAATTTCAGCCCATTCACACATCAATTTCGTTTCACCACTTATTGTAATCTTACGATTTGTTCTTTGATTTCTATTTTGTTCTTTTCTAGTTGCCCATCTACAGTTATCAGGACTATATCCTTTATCATTATCAATCCTATCAAGAGTTAATCCAACTTTATATCCTGACTTATTTGCCCATTCACAGAATTTTTCATAGTCTTCTTTCCATTCATCACATATTGTTATGCCTCTACCTCCATAGTTATAATAGTAAGTGTGTTTTTTGTTATAGCATCTGTTTATCATTCCTCTCCATCTTCTATAATGCGTATAATCATTGTATTTTTTCATTATCCTCTCGCCTTTCCGTAATTCATGATTTACACAGAATTTAAAAAAATAAAGTTATTCATGATTTACATTTCTTCATAGAATACATTTTCAACTTTTCTTTTTAATGCTTTAGCAATATTTAACATTGTGTTTCCATTCGGAACTGTACCATTCTCTATTGCTGATAAAGCTACCCTTGAAATATCAGACATCTTAGCTAATTCCTCTTGTGTTATGCCTTCTTCATTTCTTATTTCTGCGATTTTATTTTTTATCATTTTTCCCCCTCCCTCCTTAGTTCATGTTAATCATACATTACATTTTTAGTTTTGTCAAGCATAATTTACATTTTTTTTTAAAATTTTTCTTGTATTTTTGTAAAGTAGAGTTTACAATATATATAGGAGGAGATTTTATGGAAAATAAACTTGGAAATTTCTTAAGAGAAAAACGCGGTTCAACATCTTTGAGAGATTTTGCAAAAAAATTAGACATAAGCCATACTTACCTAGATAGTATAGAAAAAGGCTATGACAGTAGAAATAAAAAACCGTTGAGAATTACTGTTGATACTTTGTCAAAAATTGCAAAAGCTTTAGATGAGCCTTTAGACAAATTAGTAGCTTATTCCGAAAACAAAGATTATAATCCTCAAATTGGTGATATTTATATGCATTTAGCAAAAGAAGCACAAGATTTAAATCTAGATAAAGAGGATGTTGATTATATCATTAATCTTTATAAAAAATATAAAAGGTAATTAAGGAGTTTTTATGAATACATCAAAGACATTAGAAATATGTTCCAATTTAAATAACATATTAGAACAATATGGAAATATAAATTTTTTAAGTAAAGATGATTTATATTCATTAATTGATTATATTAGAAATTGTTTTGAAATTAAGATTGATGAAATATTTAATGTAGTACAATTTTGCCAAAATAATTTCAGCGAGATTATAAACTATGACTTTCATAAATTTAATGATAAAAAAATTGGTGGTTTTCTTATAAAAAATACTTTTCCAGTTGCGTCATACATTACAGTTAATTCTTCAAAAGAATTAGAAAGTGTTGCTTTTGACTTAACCCATGAAATGATGCATTTCTTATTACATCCGGAAAACAGAAAATACTATATTTCCTCTTCATTATGTGATATAGATAATTTCGAGTGGCAGGCAAACGAGGGAGCAGCAGAATTATTAGTCCCATATAAACATTTTATACCACTCTTTACAAAAAATATTAAACATTGTACTTCTAAAATGGATTATATTGAACTGCTGAACTATTTGTCAGATAAGTACAAAGTTTCTACTGCTGTATTAGAATATCGTATATCTGGTTTAAAATATGAGATTAATCAATACGAGAATGGCACTCCCATAGATAAAATACAATTTTTATCTAAAAGAGCTCAAGAAGAACAAGGAATTTTTATAAAATCTTATAGTGAGATTTTTAATACAAAAAAAATCAAATTAAAATCCATTATTTCTCAGTTTCCTATTAGTCATTCTCTTGATAAACAAATTTGCAAATTAGAACTTGCTACTTCTTCACCTAGAATTGAAAATTGGAATGATTTTTTAAATTATTTAAAATCTTCTGGGAAAATAATGCTATATACTAATTTATTTAACACAGAATTATTACCTATTAATAAAAATACTGTAGGAATAAATTTTATAAATGGTTTCACATCTTTTAATAAAACCACTTTAAAAAGAGAGTCTAACATTAAACTGATTGAAACTCAAATACATACTATGTTTCATAAAAAAATGAATATAAAATTCATTGATAAATCTACTAGTATTGTAGATATCGAAACCTATAACAACTCTGATGATTTACCATTTTAACAAAAAATTTTAAACTAAAGATAAGTAGCAATACTTATCTTATTTTTTAAGGAGGAAAACATGGCTAAGAAAACTAATTTTGAATCTAATGGAAAAGAATATTTTAGAATAACAAAGACTATTGGTCACAAAGCTGATGGAACACCTATAAGAAAGCAATTCTATGGAACAGGGAAAAAAGAAGCTGAAGAAAAAGCTGAAGAATATATAAATAAAATCAAAAATGGTATGTCTCTAGACTTTGAGAATGTAACTATTGATGAATTGATTTATAAATGGCTATTTCAAATAAAGAAAAACGAAGTAAAACCTTCATCTTTTCAGTCATATGAAGGAATATATAGAAATTATATAAAAGATTCTGATATTTCAGGTTTAAAAGTATATACTACAAAATCTATTCAAATACAAGAATATTACAATAAACTAGGAAAAAACAAAACATATTCTCAAATAAATAAATTAAACAAATTGCTAAAACAATTTTTTTCTTATGCAGAGCGTGAAGGTTTTATATTAAGAAACCCTTGTAACAATATAACTATTCCAAATAAAAGTGTTAAAAAAGGTGTTAAAGCTGATATTGAATATTTTAACGAAGATGAAATAAAACAATTAAAAGAAGCTTTTGCTGGCCATAAATTTGAGAATCTAATTTTGGTGGCTCTTGGAACTGGATTAAGACAAGGCGAATTATTAGCATTAAAATGGGAAAATGTTAATCTTGAAGAAAAATACTTAGAAGTAAAAGAAACCGTAAAAAAAGTATATGTCTTTGATGACAATGGAAATAAACAATTAGAAACAATATATAATACTCCTAAAACGCAAAATTCAATTCGTAGAGTAGATTTACCTGATAAGCTAGTAGATATATTGTCTAATATAAAAAAAGAGTCAGAATTTGTTTTTAATGAGAATGGCGAACCTATTTCTGCTAAAACTTTATTTGGAAATTGGAAAAAAGTATTAAGTGCTAGTGAAATACCATATAAAAAGTTTCATAGCTTAAGACACACTTATGCTACTATGCTTTTGTCACATGGTGTAGACTTAAAAACAGTTCAAGACTTAATGGGACATTCTGATATAACAATTACACAAATATATTTGCATGTGTTACCTAAGACAAAAATTGATGCTGTAAATAGAATAAATAGCCTATTATAGTCAAACTAAAGTGTTAAAAAAGTGTTAAACGTAAAAATAGAGCATCAAGGTTATTCTTTGTAACCGTTGATACTCTAAGTTTATAATATATTGGTGACCCCTACGGGAATCGAACCCATGATTCCACCTTGAGAGGGTGGCGTCTTAACCGCTTGACCAAGGGGCCAATAAAATTACTCTATATTTATATCATAATTTTAACCATTGGTCAAGTGATTTTTTCTATTTTTTCTTTTTCTTGAAATTAACAACAATTGCATCTTCATTATCAAATTCAAAATCAGCATCTGTATTATTAATTTGAACTGGATTAAATTCATCTCTTTCATCTGTAAAATCTATATGTTTAGGGTCAAATTTGGGCTTTGTAACTTCATCAGAATCTCCTTCGTTTGCTACACCTGGAGTAAATCTAGAGAAATTATATATTTTTATAGACTGTTCTTCTTTATATTTAGAAGCTATAAAATCAAATCTTCCTTCGCCTACATTAATCTTACCATTTTCTTCTTTCAATTTCACTGCCGCTGTTTTAAAAGCCATGGTAGCTAATTTATTCATCTTAAAGTAATTTGTCCAATCATATTTAACATCTGAATATTTTGAATCATACTCTAATTTATTCATATCCATATTATTCTTATATTTCCAATCTCTCTTCAATGCTAATTCTTTTTCCCACCATTCTAAGTCTTCTGGTGTTCCATTGCCGACAAATATTTTATTAGCACAATTTGAAAGAATAGTTTCTTTATATTTCATATCTGGAACATTTCCTTCTAATTGAGATAAGTTTTGTGCTGTAATTGCAGCAGCTACTTTATATTTACGATATAATGTAAATATTGCTTCAGTATCTTTGCATATAAAATCTGGAAACTCATCAATATATAAGAAATGTGGAATTCTACTATTTTCATTTCCTGCTCTTCTTAGAACTGCATTCTGCATTGATAATATAAAGAATAATCCAAATGCTCTATGTGTAGTTCTACCTAAGTCTCCTCTACGAGTACAAACTAATGTAATTTCTCCATTTTCTAATGCTTTGTCAAAATCTATATTGTCATTTCTATTACACAATATATTTTTTACTCCTGGTAATCTTAGAATATTATCTAACTGAGCCACAGCAATATAAATATCTTTTTCCGTTTCTGTTCTTGCAGGACTATTTGCATAAAAGTTCTTTTTAAAATATCTAATTTGAGCACTATATTTTTTAGAAAGCTCCTCATCAGCATTCATTATTTCAGACATTTTTTGAACTAAATCAAAATTAGTAAGCATTTTTAATAAATCTTCCAAATTAGGTATTTTTCCATCATTAATTCTTGGATACATTTCTTTTAGCATTATTGATATATTTTCTAAAGCTTGAATAATAAATTCTTCTCTATACATTTCTTCTTTTTCTAAACTTGAACTTGAAAACATACCTTTTAATACTGATGATATAGTTACTGCAATTTTAGTTGGGTCATCATATACAAATGGGTTTAAACCTTTAGAATTTGGATTTGAAGGGTCTATAATATTACACTTTATATGATAATTTTTGCATACCTTCATTATTCTTGAAACAGACTCAAAGTCAGGTGAAACTAGTGTTAGTCCAAGATTTCTATATATAATTTCATCATCAAATGCAGATAAAATCATTTTTTTCATATATGCTTTGTATACTGCTTCTTTTCCAGTAACTGGAGCTATCATATTTAAATTAAAATTCTCATTTAAATATTCATTGTCATATGGTCTATTTAATATTGCAATTCCTGTTTTTAAAGCTGTATATCCCATTTCTTTAGCATTTGCAATATAAAATGCCTTTTTTTCTATATCTTTAGCCATCATAGGCTCTAGTATTAATGATGTTTTTCCGGAGCCAGAACCACCACATGCCAATAATGATAGGTATCTGCTTTTTTCATAAAACATCATCTTCTTACCTGTTTCAAAATCATTGCATAAAAGCATATCACAGGTAAATGGTCCATGCCCAGATTTAGTATCCGCTAAACTTATTCCTTTATAGTCCCAAATAGACCTTGTTTGGTCTTTGCTATCTAATATACCTAAACGTATCCATTTAAAAACTCCATAAAATGTTGTTAATGGTAAATATAATGCTAATGCTGTAAGTGCTGGTCTAATAAGTTCTGAATAATTTGTTACCAAATCAGTATAACCAGGTAATGCTATTAGAAATAGCCAAACTCCTCTATTGGTCCACTGAACAAACATTGATAATGCTATTATATATAATGCAACCGCATATGTAAGAAATAACGTTACTTTCATGCTTTTGCTTGTTGCAAATTCAGATGGGGGTGCAAATAAATATGCAAATACTGGGCATGCCAATGCCAATGTATATTGAAATGGTCCCCAATATGATACAGATACTCCTGTAAATATCATAAATAGCATTTCTACAAGCCTATCTACAATAATATATATTGATATTAAAGTTAATACATATGTTGCAAATGTATTTCTACTTGCATGTATTTTTTTCAAAAATTTATCTATTATCTTCATTCCACTTTTATTCCTTTCTAGTATATTATCTTACAAATTCTCCAAAAAAACAAGTTTTTTCGTTAAATTTATAAGAATAGTTCTAATATTATACCAGCTAATACTCCTATTAAATATAATAGACCAACTATACTCATATTTTCTTTTATATTTTTATTTGTCTTAAACAAGACTAACAATCCAACTCCAGCATTTACTGCAACCCCTGATATTAATATCGGCATTGAAATTACTTTTTCGATAAATAATTCTGTTATTATTACAGATGATGCACAATTTGGAATCAATCCAATTAAACCAGCTATAACAGGCCCCAATATTACGTTTTTACTTATAAAATGTGCAATTGTTTCTTCTCCTATACATGTAATTATACTATTAAGAATTAGTGTAATTATGAATATAAATATTGTTATATTTATAGTATGTTTTAAGGCAGATGGAACAATCCCTTCATCACAATGACAATGTTCATGCTCGCACAATTCTTCAATTTGTTGTTCTTCATCTTTGTCTTTTTTTATTATATTAAAAACAATATCTACTAAAAATCCAGCGATTATACCTATCAATAATTTTATACACAAAATTGTTAATATTGTACTTATTGGAACAGATTCTGTAAGTAAAATCGGTAACATTTCATCTGATGTAGTTAAATATACTGCAATTAATGTTCCAATTGTAATCACTTTGCCTGCATATAAATTAGTTGCAGATACAGAAAAACCACATTGAGGGAAAATTCCAACCACTGCCCCTAACAATGGTCCAAATTTTCCGGATTTTTTTATAGTTTCTCGTAATTTATTGCTTGTTTTATGTTCTATATATTCCATTATTAAATACGTTATAAATAAAAATGGTATTAGTTTTATCGTATCTATTGCCGTATCTTGCAATATATTTAATATAGTTTGCATTTTTTCCTCCTAATTTTATGCATACCACTCAAAAGTCCAGTTAAGAATTTTAACATAATCTCCTTCTTTTATTCCTTGGCGTTTTAATTCATCTTCTATTCCTAGATTTTTCAAGCTCTTTTGGAAATAATACATTGATTCATTATCATCAATATTAATTCTTCCCATAAGTCTATTTATAGCTTTTCCTTCTATTATAAATGTATCATTTTCTTTTCTTACAGTAAATTGCTCTTTATCATCTTCTAAGGTATATACTACTCTTTCTTCAACTTCTTCAAGGTCTTCTTTTGGTAATGTTTTTAATACTTCTGCTACATGGCTTAATAATTGTTCTACGCCTTCTCCTGTTACTCCTGAGATTTTATATATTTCTAATCCTTCTTTTTTTGCTAGTTTTTCTAATTCTTTATATCCTGTATCATCTTGCATTACATCTATTTTGTTTGCAACTATGATTTGTTTTCTAGTACTTAATTTTTCACTATATTTTTTTAATTCCTCATTTATTGTATAAAAATCTTGTACTGGGTCTCTACCTTCTATTCCAGATACATCTATTACATGTAATAATAAGCGTGTTCTTTCAACATGTCTTAAAAATTGAATTCCTAATCCAATTCCTTCACTTGCACCTTCTATAATTCCAGGAATATCTGCTATTACAAAACTTTCTCCATTTTTAGTTTTTACAACTCCTAAATTTGGTTCTATTGTTGTAAAATGATAATTTGCAATTTTAGGTTTTGCATCTGTTACAACTGATAAAAATGTTGATTTTCCAACATTAGGAAATCCTAGTAATCCTACATCTGCTAATAGTTTTAATTCTAAGATTACTTCTTTTTCTTCTCCTTCTTCTCCAGCTTGCGCAAATCTTGGAACTTGTCTTGTTGCTGTTGCAAAATGAGAATTTCCTTTTCCCCCTCTTCCACCTTTTAAAACAAGTTCTTTTTGTCCTTCTTTTGATAGGTCTGCTACAACCTTTCCTGTTTCCGCATCTTTTATTACAGTTCCTATTGGTACATTTATATATAAATCTTCTCCTGATTTTCCGTATTTGTTATTTCCACTGCCATTTTCACCACTTTGTGCTTTGAATTTTTTTGTGTACCTAAAATCAATCAATGTGTTTGCATTAGGATCAACTTGAAAGTAGATGCTTCCACCTCTTCCACCATCTCCACCATCTGGGCCACCAGCAGCCACATATTTTTCTCTTCTAAATGTTACTGCGCCATCTCCGCCATTACCTGATTTTATGGTTATTTTTGCATAGTCTGTAAACATATTTCCTCCTTATTATTCAAAATAATCTAATTTCATAGCTTTTTTTACTTTTTTCATTGTTTCTTTTGCTGTTTGTCTAGCCTTTTCGGTTCCTTTTATTAGTATTTCGTCTACTAATTCTGGTCTTTCTTCATAATATTTTCTTTTTTCTCTTATTGGTTCAAGTGTCGCATTTATATTTTTTGCTAATTGTTTTTTACATACTACACAACCTCTTTTTCCTGCTCTGCATTCCTCACATACTGTGTTATACTCTTCTTTTGGTGTAAATAAGTTATGATAGTATGACACCATACATATATCAGGATTTCCTAAGTCGTCTTTTTTTATTCTATTAGGGTCTGTTACTGCACTCATTACCTTTTTGTTTACTTCTTCTTCTGTATCTGATAAGTAAATTGCATTTCCTAATGATTTTCCCATTTTTTCGTTTCCATCTAATCCCTTTATTCTTTTTTCTTTTGATAATACAGCTTCTGGCTCTACTAATACTTCTCCATATATGCTATTGAACTTTCTTACTATTTCTCTGCATTGTTCAATTAATGGTAATTGGTCTTCTCCTACTGGCACAACTGTTCCTTCTAGTGCTGTTATATCTGCTGCCTGACTTACTGGATACCCTAAAAATCCATATGTTACGCTTTCTCCGAATATATTTCTTTTTTGTGCAATTTCTGTTTTTACTGTTGGGTTTCTTTCTAGTCTTGCTATTGTTACTAAATTAGAATAAAATACTGTTAATTCTGCAATTTCTGGTATCATTGATTGTATATATATTGTTGTTTTTTCAGGATTTATTCCTACTGATAAATAATCCATTACAACTTCTCTTACATTTTTTCTTACTTTTTCTGGATTGTTGAAATTGTCTGTTAATGCTTGAACATCTGCTACTAATATGTATTGTTCATATTCTCCTGAATCCTGTAATATTACTCTATTCTTTAATGAACCAAAATAATGACCAATATGTAATCTTCCTGTTGGTCTATCTCCTGTTACTATTCTTTTTTTATTCATTATATCTCAATCCTTTCACTTCACTTGCATAATTTTCCTAATATATTATACTATAATATTTAATAAAAATAAAGAGATTTCTTAAAAAAAATAAAGACCCACTGTATTTACAGCAGGTCTGCGCTTTTTTACATTTCATTTTTGGTTAACGGGCATAACGGGCATAACGCCATTACCTCTTTTCCTGATGAGATAACGCATTTTATTTCCCATTCTCTTGACTCGAGTTCTTTTTTTAGCCGACACATAGCTAACTTCCTAATCTCGTTAGCCATTTGCGGGAATTTTATCCAAGGAGTTTTTTTCAACTCCTCTTCCATTAATTTCTCCATTTCTTCTTTATCTATAATTATGAAGAAATTTTCACAGAATTGAGCAAATCCCTTTTCCTCCATCTCGCTCAGGTAATTAAATGCTGCTTTCATTAAAGCATTTGCAGCATTCCATAAGTTTGACTCTCTGCTCATTATAAGTTGTTTTGAATCTTTCATTTTCTCCTCCTGAAAAAAGCTTTACTCTGTTTACATTTTTAATTATACCACATTATGTTTACTTTTGCAAGTGTTTCAACTTTTACCATATATTAATTATACTTATCATAACCATAATTTAAAAAAATAGGGCCTGTAATACAAGCCCCTGTAACTTTAATCTTCTTCCATTTCTTCTTCAATTTCCTCATATTCTTCAGATTCTTCGATTTCCTCTGCATCTTCGATATCTTTTTCCTCTTCAGATTCATCATCTTCTTTTTCTTCTATCATCATTGAGTCTTCTTTTTTCGGCTCTTCTAAAAAATCAGAAGAAGATTCTGTTATTCCTTCATCTTGTGCAAAAAATTTTTTTATTTTTTGAAACAGGCCCTCTTTCTCTCCTAATTCTATTTCTATTAAATCCGAACTCATTTCAGCTATACCAAAATTATCTTTACGTCTAGTATAACCGATTTTATAACCGTATCGAACTAATTCTTCTTTTAGCCCTTTAAATACTTTTTTCCATATTTCATTAAATATATTCGGAAATTTTTCTGCCAAATCCTTTTGATCATTTTCCTCAAAAACTTCTTGAAACATGGATTCTATAGAATTTTGTTGTATTGGAATAAATTGATTTTCCCAATATTCCCATTGATTCTGTTCGACTTTTTTTTCTAACATTTCAAAAGTCCGTTTTTGAATTTCATTAGAAACTTTATCAATCCATTCTCCTCTTTCCATCATTATGTCTGCTTCTTTTTTCATGTTGTCATCCTCCATTTTTGCATGAATTACAATATTTTCTTGTAATCTTTAAACGAGTTACTTTATAAGTATATCACATTATGTTACTCTTTGCAAGAAAAAACGCCAATTTGGCGTTTCTCTATTTTTCGTTTTTATCCAAATAGTCCTCTCTTTTTTATAGGAGGCTGTTCATTCATTGATATAGCCAGTTTTTCTAATAACTCTCTCTGTTCCTTATTAAGACGTTTAGGAGTTTGAACTGTAACTGTGAACACAAAATTTCCTCTAGCAGAAGAATTTAAAGATATAAATCCTCTATCTCTTATAATAAATTTAGTTCCTGTTTGAGTCCCTTCTGGAATAGTATAATTTTCTATACTTCCATCAACCATAGGTATTTTTAAAGTTGCTCCTAATGTAGCTTGAGTAATCGTTATGGGCACTTCGCATATTACAGTAGTTCCTTGTCTTGTATATACATTACTTTTCTTCATTTTTATAGTTATGTATAAATCTCCTTTAGGTCCACCTTTTTCTCCTGGTTCTCCTTCTCCTCTTAATACTACTGTTTGATTATTATCTATACCTGCTGGGATTTTAACTTTTATTTTAGCTTGTTTTCTAACAGTTCCTTTACCTTTACAATTATCGCAAGGTTCTTTTATTATTTCACCAGTACCATGACATGCCGTACATGTTCTAGTTGTTTGCATTTGACCAAGTATTGTATTTTGAACTTGTTTTACTGTTCCTGTTCCATTACATGTTGGACATTTCGTAACAGATGTCCCAGGTTTTGCACCTGAACCATGACAAATACTACATGTTTCGGGTCTTGTAATTGATATTTCTTTTTCAACCCCTAAAAATGCCTCTTCAAATGTAATATCCATATTTAGGTTAAGATCTGCACCTTTCCTTGGGCCACGTTGAGCTTGTGCTCTTGCACCAGTTCTTGCACCTCCACCAAAGAATGATGAAAATATATCTCCTAAGTCTCCAAAATCTGAGAATCCATCAAAGCCAGAAGATGTGTAAGAATAATAATTTCCTCCGCCAAATGGTCCTCCTGCTCCTCCGAATCCTTGTGGATCTACAGTTCCAAATTGATCATACATTTTTCTTTTTTGTGGATTTGATAGCACTTCATAAGCTTCATTTACTTCTTTAAATTTTGCTTCTGCTTCTGCTTTATTATCAGGGTTCGCATCTGGATGATATTTTTTGGCCATTTTTCTATATGCCTTTTTTAATTCTTCATCTGTTGCATTTTTTTGAACTCCTAATATCTCATAATAATCTTTTTTTGCAGCCATCTATTTCACCTCTTTATCCTTCTTTAACATTAAACTTGCAGGCAGATTAAAAATTCTGCCTGCCTTATTATTTCTTATATATTATTTGTTGTCATCATCTTCTACTTTGTAATCTGCATCATATACTGTTCCATCATTTCCTGTATTATTTGCATCTGCTCCATTAGCTTCAGCTCCTGCTGCATTTGGGTCTACTCCACCATTTGGATTTGCATTTTTATATAATTGTTCAGACATTTCGTAAAATACTTTTGTTAATTTTTCTGTAGCTTCTTTGATGTTTTCTGTATTATTTGAATCAAGAGCTTTTCTTGTGTTTTCAATTTCAGCTTCTACTTTAGCTTTTTCTTCTCCACTAATTTTATCTCCTAATTCTCCTAATGTTTTTTCACTGTTATAAATTAAGCTTTCTGCATTATTCTTAACTTCGATTTCTTCTTTCTTCTTTTTATCTTCTTCAGCATGTGCTTCTGCATCTTTAACAGCTTTTTCGATGTCTTCATCTGTTAAGTTTGTTGATGCTGTAATAGATACATTTTGTTCATTTCCTGTTGCCATATCTTTTGCAGATACATGAACTATACCATTTGCATCTATATCAAATGTTACTTCAATTTGTGGTACTCCTCTTGGTGCTGCTGGAATTCCTGTTAATTGGAATCTTCCTAATGTCTTGTTATATGCAGCCATTTCTCTTTCACCTTGTAATACGTGAACTTCTACTGATGTTTGACCATCTGCTGCTGTTGA
>CAKPLQ010000004.1 GCA_934167685.1 uncultured Clostridia bacterium
ACTGAGTGCAATATAAAAATATAAACTTTGCATTTCGTTACTCGGCTTACTTCAAAGCTCTAGAATTTCTAATTTATTTTACGGCGCCCTTCCACTAGCGTGAACTCTTTCCGTAAAATTGCATAGAAATTCTGGAGCTTTTCCGTGCACATTCGTAACTACATTTAAAGTTTATGTTTTCATATTGATGAATTTTCTAGTAAGCAATAATGTAAGCAAAAAGTGAGAGTCGTATTCTCACTGGAATAAAATTTAATAAAAAAACAAGAAGAAAAACATTAGATATCAATGTTACTTCTTGTTTTTTTGTAGCTATGCAAATAGAGAATGTGTTAAATAAAAGAAAAAACAGCTAAGTCATAGCAGATGCTTGGTTTATCAGCAATTCTAGTGTATAATAGGGACATTGACAAATGTCAGTTTTATATAAATTTCCTTTTGCAAGCTAACTTTTGTTAGCATAATAATAGATACTATAAACAACATTTTGGAGGGAGACATATGAATGATTATTTTGAGAGTATTAAAAACAAAAAATTAGCACTTCGGACATATAACATACTAATTGGGGCTGTTATAGCGTGGGGACTTGGAATAAATGTATTAATATTTAATTTAGGTGCTCAAGGTCTTAAAAATCTGGATTTTAAAGCAACAATGACAAAATTCGAAACAACACTTATTAATGATGCAATTGTAACAACGATAGTTTTAACATTATTAATGATTTGTTTAGCAGGTTTTATACCAAGCTTTTTTTTGTCGATGCAAAAAATATTCTTTGGTTGGCTTGTCGGGATTTTTGTTATTGAAGGTATAAGTATTTTGATGAGAGTTTCAAGAGTTTTATGGTTGGAATTTTGTGGTGAATTGTAATGTTATCAACTTATTGATAATATTGTTAGTGATAAAGGAAAATTGAAACGAAAAAAGTGCATTGCTTGAAGTTTGAGCATAGCACTTTTTTCAATTATATTATCTTTTTTTAATTAATAAAGCTAATTCTTCAACAATATTAAGAGCCTTTATAATTTCTTCTTCTGTATAATTTTTTAATAATTTTTTCGTTTTGTTAATACAGCTATCGTCAATTCCAAATAAGATATAATCAGCGGAATGACCACTAAGCTCTCGAAGTTTCTTTAGACTGTAATAAACAAAATTTCCTTTGCCTTCTTCAACAAATCCTAAAAATTGGCTCGAAGTGCCAATCGCTTTTGCAAGTTGAGTTTTATTCATTCTCAACTCATCTTCTCTAATTCTTTTGATTCTTTGTCCTCGTTCATATTGTTCTTTTCTTTCTACGTCAATTGGTACATTAGCTCTTTTTCTTCCCATGATAAAACTCCTCCTTTTCTATATATATTTTAAAGTATAATTCTAACAATGTGTTGATAAAACATGATGATAATTTTTGATAAATTTTGATATTTTTTAATATGCAAAACAAATAAAAAATAAAATAATGAAAAAAGACTGTTAAGAAAATTTTACTTAATAGGCTTTTTTTTTAGTCGTATTTTGCTATAAAATGTAGAAATTTGTAATAAATTCTTATCAGCTAATATCGCCAGTTTTGAGCCACAGAGTGGTATTTTTAATGTGCAAGTTGGAACGAGCACAAAGGATAAAAAAGGTGGTGGAAAAGTATGAGTTGGTGGGAAGAATTAGCTGATTACATAAAAAAATGGTTAGGATAAAAAAGAATGTGAAGTATAGTAAGGCAGTATCGCTAAAGGCAATACTGTCTTTAATTTTTTGCTTTTTTTATTGAAGAATTTGTAATTTTTGTATATAATAAAAATGAGAAGAGGAGATTATATGCAAATTGAAGATATACAAGCTGACATGATAGCAGTTATTATAAAAACAGTAAAAATATTTTTATTAACATACTATTGTAATTTTAAATTAACTAATAAAAAATTTAAGGTTAACTATAAAGCTATTGCATTAATTGTTGTAGCAGGTATGATTTGTGGAATAATAAAATATAAAGTAAATTATTTAGTAAGTGCTCTAATTTTAATAATAGTAGTAAGTCTACTATTTTCAAGAGAAAATTTAGAAAATAGTATATTAACAACAATGATTTCATTAAGTATCAATTATGCACTAGAATTAGTAGCTATAATACTTAGTTTTTGTTCAAATAAGTTATTTCGGAATAAGTAATGACTATATTAGAATGATAATAATTGCAGTATTACATATATTTATGTTGTATAAGTTATTTAAAATCAGAAGATTTAAATATGGAATATCATATTTACAAAAAGATAAGAATAATGAACATATAAATTTATTAATATTAAATATAAGTGTTGTTATGATTTTTTCTGTTATTGTAATATTTAACTCAAATTCAAGAATTGTTAATTTTATTATAAGTACAGAAATATTAATTTATGCAATCATCATGTTCATAACCATCAAAAAATCATTAAACTTATATTACAAGCAAAAATTATTAGAAAACGAAGTAAAAGAAACTAAAGAAGAGTTAGAAAAAAAGAAAAGAGAAATACAAGAATTAGAAGCAGAAAACTTAAGTTTCAGCAAGAAAAGTCATTCATTAATACATAAGCAGAAATCATTAGAATACAAAATACAGCAAATGATGAATGGAACCGAAATAAGTGAAGAGCAATCTGCGGAAGTAAGAGAAAGACTAAACAAAATAGGAGAAGAAATATACAAAGAAAAAGAAAAAATAGAATTAGACAAAACAGGAATTGAAAACATAGATGACATGTTAAAATACATGGAAGCAGAATGTAGCAAAAACCAAATAGAATTTAATTTGCAAATAAAAGGGAACATACATCACATGACAAACAATGTGGTATCAAAAGAAGACTTAGAAATATTATTAGCAGACCACATAAAAAATGCAATTATAGCAATAAAGCATACGGACAATATAAATAGAAGCATAATGGTAAAAATAGGAGATATAAATTCTGTATATGGAATAAATATTTATGACTCTGGAATAGAGTTTGAGTTAGAAACATTAAAGAAGTTAGGGAAAACGCCAAGTACAACACATGCAGAAGAAGGTGGCACAGGCATGGGCTTTATGAACACATTCGAAACTCTGGCAAAATATAAAGCAAGTTTAACAATAGAAGAATATAATAAGCCTAACAAGGATAACTATACTAAAATGATAAGTATAAAATTCGATAATAAAAATGAATTTGAAATAAAATCATATAGGCAAAATGAAATAAAAAAATAATGGAGGTAGCAAAATGGAAGAACTATGGGATATATATGATATAAATAGAAACAAAACTAATAAAGTTGCAGGGCGAGAAACACACGAGTTTACAAATGGAGAATATCATTTAATTACAGTAGCAGTAATAATAAACTCAAAAGATGAAATTTTAACAGCCAAAAGGGCAAAGACTAAAAAAAGAGACCCACTAAAATGGGAGCTATCTGGTGGAGGCGTAAGAGCTGGGGAAAGTAGCTTAGAAGCAATAATTAGAGAAGCTAAAGAAGAAATTGGGTTATCATTTAAACAAGAAGATGCAATTTTATTAAAAGAAGTAAGAAGAGACAACGAAAAAGGAGGAGGCTCATTTAAAGATTTTTGGCTATTCAAGTCAAACATAGATGCAGAGCAAATAAAGTTTCCAGATAAAGAGGCTACTGAGGCAAAATGGGTAACAATAGATGAATTTATGAAGATGCAAGAAGGTGGAAAAGTTATTACCGGGCTTGATTTTGAAAAAGAAGATTATGAATTAGCCATAAAGATATTGACAAATAGCGAAAGAAATAATAAATTATAGATGTAACAATGTAAATATAGCTTTTCTAAAATTAGAAAGGAGAAAAAAATGAGACATCAAATTATTCAACTGGCAAAAGATGAAAATGGAGCAGAATTTAAAATTTCAGTACAAATTCCATTTGAGCTTGGCTGGATTGAGCGGGTGAAATTAAATGTTACAACAAAATGGCAGAAAAATGTTTATCAAATGAAACATGTCAAAAACGAAAATGATGAGGCATATTTCGAAACAACAATAAGATTGGACACATGTGCAATCTATCATTATTGTTTCTCCTTCGAAGCTAACGGGCAGTTCCAGTATTATAAAAAAGAAAACACTAGTGGAAACCATAGTGTAACAGACGCAGAATGTTGGAAAATGTCAGTTAATTTCGATGTTCCAGAATGGGCAAAAGGTGCTATGATGTATCACATTTTTGTAGATAGATATAGAAGAACACCAGGGCTTAAAAAGGAAATTATGCCTAAAAGAAGAATTCATAATAACTGGTATGAACCTCCTGTAATCGAAGCAAATGAAGATGGAGAATGGAATGTCGATTTTCATTGTGGTGATTTAAAGGGAATAACAGATACAATTAAATATATCCAAAAATTGGGTGTAACTATTTTGTATCTTAGCCCTATAGTCAAAAGTCAATCAACTCATAGGTATGATGCAGCTGACTATATGCAAATTGACCCATATGCAGGAACAAGCGAAATGTTGGCAGAACTGTGTGATAAAGCACATAAACATGGAATGAAAGTAGTTCTGGATGCTGTTTTTGACCATACTGGAAATGATAGTATTTATTTCAACCAATTTGGAACTTATGATAGCATTGGCGCATATCAGGTAGAAAAAGATGAAAAATACAAAGGAATGGAATCGCCATATAGCAAGTTTTACAAAAAATATTGCCATTATGGTGAACATTACTTTAAGTATTGGTGGAATATGGATAATATGCCTGCATGCGATGATAGTTCAGAAGAGTGGAGAAATTTTATCTGTGGGCCAAATGGAGTAATTGATACATGGTTTAATCTTGGAATTGATGGATTACGGCTTGATGTGGCAGATGAATTTTCTGATGAATTTGTTGGAAAAATTCATGAGGCTGCAACAAGAAATAAACCAGACGCATTTATTCTTGGCGAGGTATGGGATAAAAATCCAATGAACAGAGGGTTTATTAGTTCTGCTAAAGGTATGCATTCTATAATGGATTATGAATTAGTTGATGGTTTGATTAGATTTTATAAGTATTCTGATATTTGGAAGTTGGATAGAGTTTTAAATCTGATTTTTACAGAATATCCAACAGAGACAATTCAGACACTTATGAATTTTACTTCAACCCATGATATTTCTAGGGCTATCGAAATCTTCGGCGGTGATAATTTTAATCAATATTCACTGTGGGGGTGGGATTTGCAAATGGAAAAAAATAATCCGGAATGGATTAAAAAGCATGACATGACTAAAGAAGAGTATCATTATGGAAAAATGACATACAAATCATATTGTTTTGCATTGACATTTTTGCCAGGAATTTTTTCTATTTTTTATGGAGATGAAGTTGGACTTAAAGGAATTGGAAATCTTGCAACTAGAGCACCATATCCATGGGGGAAGAGAGATAAAGATTTATTAAAATTCTTCAGAAAGATTGGAAAAGTGCGCAAAGAAGAACAGTTTTTAAGAACAGCTGAATTCAAAAAAATCAAAATTGACCATGACCAATTTGTATTTGAACGGTATAACGAACAAGAAAGTATTATTGTTTTTGTAAGTAGAACACATACTTGTTCTGCAGTTGATTTGCCAGAAGAATACAAAGATGGAGAAATTATTTTTAAGCTTAAAGGATGTAACAAAGAAGAACTGCAACCATATGGAGCAATTGCAGTAAAGAAAAAATAAAAGTCTCAAAAGGGGTTCTTAGAAATAAGAACCTCTTAAAAAATTTATAAAAAAAATATTGAAAAATAATGCATAAATGGTATAATTTAATAGATAATAAATTAAAGGAGATGTGATATAGCATGAAAATTTATTATGTAAGGCATGGCCAAACAGACTGGAACCTAGCAAGAAAAATGCAAGGTGGAGGAACAGAAAAAGAGTTAAATTCAACAGGAATAGAGCAAGCGAATGAAACTAAAAGAGAACTAGAAAATATTCAATATGATATTGTAATATGTTCTCCAATGCATAGAGCCATTCAAACTGCGCAGATAATAAATAAAGATAAAAACATTCAAATGATAACAGACGAAAGAATTAGAGAAAGAAAACTAGGGGAACTAGAAGGACATGAAATAACTGATGAAATGGAAAGTAAAATTTGGAATTATGATTTAAATTATCAAATTCCAGGTGGAGAAAGTGTTCAAGATTTCGAAAAAAGAATAATAAATTTTATGGAAGAAATAAAAGAGAAATATCAAGATAAAACAGTTTTAATTGTAGCACATGGAGGCGTTGCCAAAGTTATAAAAGCCCATTTATATGGAATGCCAGATAGTAAAAACTTATCAGAGATAGAAATGAAAAATTGCGAAATAATAGAAGCAGAAATATAAATAAAGAATGGAGAATAGTATGAAAAACTACTATGAAATATTAGAAGTAGACAAAAAAGCATCACCAGAAGTAATAGATAAAGCATATAAAACTCTTGTAAAAAAATATCATCCAGATTTGCAGGATGATAAAATGCATGTAGAATATGAAGAAAAAATGAAAGAAATAAATGAGGCATATTCTATATTATCAGATGAGTATAAAAAAACTAACTATGATGAACAGCTACAAGAAACAATGGTATCTATAGAAGAATATCAACGAGTTTTGCTAGAAAATCAACAATTAAAGGCACAACTAGAAAATAAAAATCCAACTAGTTCAAATATTGGAAGCGTAATAAGAGAAAATATGAAGCAAGCTACAGCTAAGGCTTATCAAGATGCATACCAAGATGCTTATGTGCAAGACATGAAAAATAGAGGGTATACAATAAAATATAAACATGATTTAAAATATTATTTAAAGTTTGCAGGATGTATATGTATTGTAATTCTAGTTTTTCTATTAGCATATCAAATTCCAATAATAAAAAGATTTTGTAACCAGCTATATGAAGAAAATCTATTGGTTCAATCTATAGTGAATATATTTAAGAAAACTTTTTTTACAAAAATATAATATAGAGAAGAAAAATTTAACATTTAGAGCCTTTTTCAGAGAGGGACTCTATTTGGTATAATTAATTAAGTAATCAAAAAATTCATACTGTAAGAGGTATGAATTTTTTTAACATATCTATTGACAATAACATATAATAATGTTAATATGAAAACATAAACATATGAACAACTATTCATATAAAACAAAAGAACAAAAATTAGGAGGGAAAATGGAAGACGGAATAGTAGATATAGAAAAAGTGAAAAAAATAAAGAAGATAATGCCAAGTGATGACTTGTTATTTGATATAGCAGAAGTATTCAAAGTATTTGGAGATACAACAAGAATGAAAATAATAAGTGCATTATTAGAAGCAGAATTATGTGTAGGAGATATAGCAGAAATAACAAATTCTACACAATCAGCAATATCGCATCAATTAAGGGTCTTAAAACAAGCAAAATTAGTGAAGTTCAGAAAAGAAGGTAAAATTGTATATTATTCACTAGATGATGAGCATGTTTCAGAAATGTATGAAATGGCTAAGAGACATATAGAAGAGGGATATGAGCATAAATAAATTGTAAAAATGCACCGCAGAGAACCGGTCCCAAACGTGCAAAAAAATGCACCGCAGAGAACCGGTCCCAACGGTGCAAAATAGAAGGAGGAAGTATATGAAAAAGTATGAATTTATATTAAAAGATTTAGATTGTGCTGCATGTGCAAATGAAATACAGGAAAAGCTAGCAAAGAATCCTGAATTACACAATGTAAATGTTAATTTTGCAAAACTAAAATTAACATATGAAACTGATACAGTTAGTGTTGAAGAAGTTAGAAAAGCCGTAAAAGAGCAAGAACCAGATGTTGAAATGATTTCAGCAGAAAAAATGAAAAAGATAGAAAACAAAAAAGAGTCTAAAACAGGTACTCAAGTTGCAAGATTAGTAATAGGAATTATAATTGCAGGAATTGGTTTATATGCAAAATTACCTGATACAGTTAGTACAATATTTATAATTTTAGGTTATATAATTTTATTATATAGAACTGCCAAAAATGCATTTAAAATGTTATTTGCAAGTAAAAAAATAAACGAAAACTTTTTAATCACAGTTTCATGTGTTGGTGCTTACTTAGTTGGAGAACACATGGAAGGATTAATGGTAATTATTTTATATGAAATAGGAAAAATACTTGAAGAAAAATCAATTAGTAAAAGTAGAAAGTCTATTAAAGATTTAATGGACATTAAACCAGAATATGCAAATTTAAAAACAGAAAATGATATCAAAAAAGTTTCACCAGAAGAAGTAAAAATAGGTGATACAATATTGGTTAAAGAAGGCGAAAAAGTTCCATTAGACGGAATTGTAACAAAAGGAACAGCGGATTTAAACACAGCTTCTTTAACTGGTGAAAGTAAATTGACACAAGTTTCTGAGAATAAAAATGTATTATCAGGAAGTATTGTTGTAGATGGAATGATAGAAGTAAAAGTTACAGAAGAATACAAAAATTCTACAGTAAGCAGAATTTTAGATTTAGTAGAAAATGCAACAGATAAAAAAGCTAAAACAGAAACATTTGTAAATAAAGCATCATCAATTTATACGCCAGTAGTTATAGGTTTAGCAGCGATTGTAGCAATATTTTTACCAATATTTACAGATATTCCATACACAGGAAACAATGGAAGTATTTATAGAGCATTGATATTTTTAGTAATTTCATGTCCATGTTCAATTGCGATATCAGTACCACTTAGCTATTTTTCAGGAATAGGAAAATCTTCAAAAGAAGGAATTCTTATTAAGGGAAGTGATTACATAGATGCAATAAAAGACATAAAAGAAATTGTATTTGACAAAACAGGAACACTTACAAAAGGTGAATTTGAGATAACCAAAATAGATACATTCGAAAATTATACTGAACAAGAAGTACTAAAATATGCAGCAATGGGAGAGAAATATTCAAACCATCCAATTGCAAAATCGATTATGAAGGCCAATAAAGAGGAAGTAGCAGAAGTTCAAAAGTTCAAAGAAATTGCAGGAAAAGGGCTAAGTTATCAATATAATGGAGAAACAGTATTAGTAGGAAACTCAGTTTTAGTTGGTGCAAATAATGTAAACAAAGAAGGAGCAACAAAAATATATGTAAAAATAAATGATAAATTAGCAGGAATAATCTACTTAGGTGATACAGTAAAAAATGGAGTGGTTGAAACAATAAAAGAACTAAAAGCATTAGGAATTAAGACAAATATGTTTACAGGAGATAACAAGCAAATAGCAGAAAAAACAGGCAAAGAAATTGGAATACAAAATATAAAATCTGAAATGTTACCACAAGATAAATATAATGCATTTGAAGAAATTATTAATAAAAAAGATAAAAAAATAAAAGTGGCATTTGTTGGAGATGGAATAAATGATTCACCAGTTTTAGCAAGAGCAGATGTAGGTATCTCAATGGGCGGAGTTGGTTCTGAATCAGCAATAGAAGCATCTGATGTGGTTATAATGACAGATAATATTTCAAAGATTTTAGATGCTATAAAAATTTCTAAAAAGACTTGTGGAATTATAAGACAAAACTTAGTTTTTGCAATTACAGTTAAAGTTTTAATATTATTCCTTAGTACAATTGGTCTTAGTGGTATGTGGCAAGCAGTTTTTGCAGATGTAGGTGTTACAATTTTAACTATATTTAATACATTAAGAATTTTAAAATAATAGAAGGCAGCTTGAGTGGCTGTCTTTTATTTACTACTAAAACTTGAAAAAAGATTTTAAATCTGTTAAAATGTAACACAAAGGAAGTGTAAAAATGGAAGAACAAATAGAAGCAATACTAAAATTTCATATGCCAAGGTGGAATGAATTACCAGATATAGACTTATATTTAGACCAAGTAGTAAATTATATAGAAAGATATTTAGGGGCATATTCTATAAATAAAGAAGACAAAGTAATAACCAAAACAATGATAAATAACTATGTAAAACAAGGAGTAATGCCAGCGCCAGAAAAGAAAAAATATAATAGAGCACAAATAGCATATTTATTAGTAATATGCATATTAAAGCAAGTATATAGTATAAGTGATATAAAAAAATTAATAGCATTAACAATTCAAAATTACGAAGTAGGAAAAGCATATAATAGATTTTGTGCAAATTTAGAAGTATCCATACGACATGTATTTACCAAAAAAGAATTCCCTAAATGTGACCAAATGACAGAAGAACAATATTTATTAAAAAATGTAGTGCAATCATTTGCAAACAAATTATATGTAGAAGTCAAATTTTTAAATAAAGAAAAAATCTCAGCAGATGAATAAGTCTCCTGAGATTTTTTCTAATGCTATTAAAAATAACATATAAAAAAATTCCACATATAATAATAAAGGAAGGAACGATGTTTATGAAAGACAATATAATAATTGAAGAAATTCAATTTACAGAAGATTTATATAAGAAAAACTTAGAAGAAAACGAATTTGCAGAAGATGATGCACATGGGATAGGGGAGGATGAAGATGGAAATAATTAAAATGTTAGTGCCAGAAAGTAAATATGCAATAAAATGTCCGCATCAAATGACGCCAGAATTTATAATAATTCACAATACTGCAAATGATGCATCTGCTATGGCAGAGATATCTTATATGATAGGAAACAACAATAAAGTATCATTTCATTGTGCAATAGATAATTATAGAATTGTGCAAGGTGTACCTTTTAATAGAAATACTTGGAATGCAACTGATGGAGGAAATGGGAGTGGAAACAGAAAGGGAATTGCACTTGAAATATGTTATTCAAAATCAGGAGGAGAAAGGTTCGAGGAAGCACAAAGGCTTGCCGCCGAATACACTGCGTATTTATTGAAACAAAATAATTGGGGAATAGATAAAGTAAAAAAACATGAAGATTTTTACCCACCAAAGGGATGTCCTCATAGAACATTAAGTGAAGGTTGGCAAAAATTTTTGGATTTAGTTCAATCTTATATGGTTGATAGACCAATAGATAATAATATAGAAAGTGGGAGTGATGAACCAGTGAAAACGTATCAAAACGGTAGTACGAGCGAAAATGTTTATGCTGATACTGATTGCACGAAGAAAATCGGAAGTTTAAATCCACGAGAAAAGTGTGATTGTTTTGGGATTTTTAAAGATAGAGCAATGGTTAGATATTTAGTTAATGGAACTTCAAATTATAAAATTGGCTTTTGCAAATGGACTGGTGGAGTAAAATAGAAAAAAGCTAGCGGGAATTTCCCACTAGCTTTCGACATTATATGTTTGTTGAATTACGCATGCACTTTTTTGTGGCATGCCCAGGCAATTGGAGCCTGATTGAAAAGAGTTTCAGCGTTTACTTTTCGTACCTCATTAGAGGTTGTAGTTGTAATAATAGCCTCATCCTCTCTGATGGCCCAAATGATTACAGCTTCATTTGAGCTTAATGAAGGGTCATCATGCAACCAGGAAGTAGGAACTAACGCGATTACTGGATGGCATCTGCAAACAGAATCGACAGCTTCGAATTTAGAACACTGAATTTTTGTTATTATTTCATATTTCATTTCCAGAACTTTATCCATAGCAATCCAGAGTGTACCAGAACTTTTTGTACGGTAATTATTGTTTACTAAAGTTTTTCCGATATCTATCAAAAGTTCCTCTCTGTTTTTGAATTCTGTTTTTCCATTGTTGAGTGCTTCATATACCGTTGCCATAGCACACGGTATTGAGCCACCGATAGCCATTGTTTTGTATGGCTCTGATGGTTCTTCAAAGGTTGAGCCCTTACTAAAACAACCGCGATAATCAAAAACGATATTTGAATATTGTTTTTGATTGTATGGTACAGGAATGCGCTCTTCCTTTATCCCTACAGATAAGTGAGGATAAAGCTCTGTTTGTAAAGATTCCTTCCAGGTAGACTTAAGAAATGCAACTTTCTTTATATATTTCTCGTAAGTTGCTGAGTCTACATGTGCGTTGATACCTGTGTTCCGTAACATTTCTAACATATTATATGTCCTCCTTGTTGTTGGTAAGAGAGATTTTCTCTCTTATTAAATTATAAAGTTTACATATTAATTATACAGTAAATGGTTATAAATGTCAATAGTTATCTAGGTTCTTGGCCATTAGACTCAACTTTTTTAGAAGTAAATAAATCTTCTTTTATTTTTTCTTTGCCTAGAGGGTCTTTAGTTAAATCTCCTAATTTTTTAGCTCTACTATGAGTAATTGAGCAAGTATAACCTGTACCAGGTTGATTTAAAGAAACGCTACTGTTAGTATGAGCATATGATTCTGCAATTGAAACAGTCAAATAATTAGGACCTTTACCAGAAATATAAACAGCCTTTCCTTGAGGAACTTCTGGAACTACTACTTTAGGTAAATTATTTTCGTCATAAGTTGTAATGCCCTCTGGTAAATCCATTTCATATTCAACTAAAACAGATATAAATATATTTTTAAAAATTTTAAGCTTTAGTATTATTATAAATATTTTTATTTATAACATAATCAGTAAAAGTAGATAAAGTATTTTTAATATTATCAGAATAAGATAGAAAATTATAACTCAATGATTCACATATATAACCTAAATTAATAAAATCGTCATTAGAATTTAAATCGGTTATAATTATTTCATCAAAATTATCAAACATTCTAATATCAATAAGTTCTTCAACATTAAAATTTAAAAGTTCCTTATTTTCTATATAATCTTTAAATATATTGCTATCGGTTTTAACTAATAAATCAGCTACATTACCATCAAAATCAAGAACGGTATATTTATAATAATTAATATTTAATTCTTTTTGTAGAAAAATAATTAATTTATCAATAATCAAATTTTTATTTTGATATAGAATATTTTTAATTTTATTCAAAGCTTTTTTATCTTGTTCTAATTTTAATTCTACTGTAGAAGCCATATCTAATAAATTTTTATATGATTGTATCATTTTCAAATCCTTTCTGTATATAATTGTTTTATCTGAATAAATTATATAATAAATCTTTTTAAAAGTAAAATTAATATTTAAAATACGGAATATTAATTTTACTTATATATAGGCTCGGAAATATTCTTGGTTGGAGTCGTGTGAAAAGATTTATCAGTTTCAAATTCAGAGACTTTTAAGTCATCTTGCAAACTATGTTTATTAGTAGGAACAGATATACTAATAGGTTCTTCAACAACATGAGATTTTATTGCTGAATTAATATATTTTTTGTTTCCTCTATATTGAGTAAACCATTTTTTTAGTTTAGCAAAAATAGTAGGAGGTTCAAAAACATCTATTGATTTTGCAGTATGGGCCTTTTTTCCATCCTCAAAATATTGAGTTATATTTAATCCATCAGGACCATCAACAATTTTTCCTAGTTCTTTTTCGGCTTGGGATTCAATACAAGTAAATCCTTTTCCAGGTTGGAAAGTGAAAATTTTATTTGAATCATAGCTATTAGTTATAGAGGCTAAAAGCCAATGAGGTACTCTACCAGAAATAAAAAGATTCTTATTTTTATTTATCTTTGGTAAAACACAATCATCAAATTCATCTGCCTCATATATTCCATCTGGAATTGAGATATCCAAAAAGGCATTAGTTTTGTTTTCTAACAAGTTAAAAGTTAAGCTTGTTACTTGACGTACACCACGTTTTTGAGGTAAATTTCTTAAAGGAATATAAGTATTTGTCCATATATCATAAATACTTATATCTTCACAGCCACATTTTTTGGCAGTTTTGGCTATAGAACACACTGCAAAATTAGCTTTAAATCCATATAATTTTAAAGATTTGCCTGGTTGTAGTTTATCTGAAACAGCTTTTTGAATTTTAGATATTGCAGATGTTGGCCAAATAACTCTTTGGATTGTTTTGGGTTGATTGTTTTCAGGATTAGTATATTCATGAGATTGACAATATCCTAATTTAGTTCCTAAATCTAAGTTATCTATTAAAATTTCTTGTGAGTTTGACTCCACAAATTTTGGTTTTTCATCATAATTAATTTTTGAAAGAAGGTCAAATACAAAAGAGTTTAAGATTGGTGAATTTTTTATAGTATTTCCTCTTTCTAAATTTGTTATTTTTCCTTGAAGATAAGGTTTTTTAGAATAAATTCTATCTTTTCCTTCAAGTGATGAATCTAGACAAGCTAAACAAGTTAAACCAAGGCTTTCACCAAATTGTAGCCATTTATTTTTTTCTTCTTCATTATTACTTAAAATAACAAAACTATCACAATGCTTGAAAATTGTAGCATTTTCAGGTGTAAGCTTTCCTCCAACATCTACCATAACAATTGGATGATTTTTTTGGTTATCTATTATTTCACATACATTTTCTACAAATTCAGTTGTAAATTCACCTTTACGCCTAACCAAAAGAGTCTCATTTTGATTAGGATTATTACTCCAAGAGCCTTCGCCATCTGGGCAAGCTCTAATTGTTGAATATGAATCTGCTGGAAGAGCATTAGATATATTTGTAAAAAATACACTTTTACCAGAATGTGGAGGTCCGCAAAATATTATTTTCATTAGTTTAATCCTCCTATTGATAGTAATTTTTAATTTCTTTAATCAACTCTAAAGTTGCTTTATTAGCCATTTTAGGATTTAATACTGCAATTCCTTCCTCTGTTATATCAAATTCTATTTCTTTTAAAATTTTAATATCATCCTTAATATTTTCAATATTTTCAGTATTAGTAAATCCAATGCCAATATCATTTAATACTAACTTTTTCATTATAGAAGAACTAGAAACTTCATAATTAGCAGTCAAATTTAAATTGTTTTCTTCACAATAGTCATTTAATATTTTTCTCTTAGATGAAAGTGGAGATGGTAATATCAATTTATGATTTTCAATATCTTTGAAATTCTTGACAGGATGTTCTTTTATATATTTTTTGCTAGCAAAAAAACAATAACTAGATTCTTTTAATGGTATAATTTCAACATTAGAGTTCTTAGTGATTTTTTGTTGCAAATTTAAAGCAACTATGTCAATTTCACCATTAGAAAGTTTTTGCAATAACGAATCAGTTAGTCCACTTTTAATAGAAACATCTATGTCTGGATATTTTTTCATAAAAGATATAATTGGAGGAAGAATTAGAGTAGTAACTAAAGAATTACCACCAGCGATTCTAATTTTTCCTTTTTCTAAATTAATATATTTTGAAAATATATTTTCTGCATTATTCATAGTTTCTATACTGTCTTTTATATATTCATATAAATGTTTGCCTTCTTCAGTTAATTCAACACCAGTTCTACTTCTATAAAACACTTTACCGCCAAGTAGACTTTCAAGCTTTTGAATAGACTGGGTAATTGCTGACTGCGAAATATATAGACTTTCAGCAGTTTTTGAAATATTTTTATATTTTACAACTTCACAAAATACTTTATATAATTCTAAATCTGTATTCATAACTTTTTCTCCTATATCTACAATATAAACTAAAATTATAAAATAATCAATAAAATTAATAAAAAAAGATAGTTTTAAACATAGCTTTTGAATAATCAGATTTTATGTGTAGGATTAATTGTTTGACACATAAGCGTGACTTATAATAGCTATACAAATAATTAATTTTACTTATTTACATAAATGTGCTAAAATTTAATTGTAGCAAGCCAAAAGGCTTAAGTAAAAAAACTAAAAAATAGAAAGTTACTATTTTTTAGAACCATAAGAAAAAGGAGACTATAATTATGAAAATGTCTGAAATCTTAAACAAAAAAGGAATCGAAGCCGAAAATCAGTACTATAACGAGCCAGCTCTGAATGGACGTTCTAGAAGAGGTGTAATCCGCAAGGAAATGCGGATATATGGCCCAACAACTTGGACAGATTCAGTTTACTCCATTGTTGGAGTAGAAATAGACACAGAAGAGAGGTCAATTAAGGTAGACTTCTTAATGGGAGCCATGCCAATGGCCGAGAACTTGTTTCTGGCACTCCTGGCGGACAGAGATGTTCGTCGACTGATAAAAGGATATCAGGAAATAGGACGGTGCCAAGGACAAAAATATCGTGTCTGGAGCACAACAGGGATGACAGGAAGGGAAGATATATTCCTGACAACGGGCAGAACTGTTGGTGGCTTTGCAATAACCAGAACTATAAAGCTCTGCCATATCTCTCAGTTTGGAAAACTGAACGAGGGATTTGGCGACAAGGATTCTTCAATGTATGTTGGAGACTTTGTCGAATTGGCAGTCTATATGGGTCTGACAGACGACATGTCTGTCAAAGGTTTAAGAAAAAGGGCAGGAGGTGTCAAGTATCTTAAACCGAAGTTTGCAGAAGAAATTGCTGACTTCAAAGAAGAAGTTAGCAAGATATTGTAAGTAATATAGTTTTTCGAAAAGGCTCTATAGGATATTTTAATTAAAATATCCTATAGGGTCTTTTGGTTTAAAATATTTAAATATAAGTATGGCTTATGATAAATATGCAAATAATTAATTTTGCTTATTTACATAAAAATGCTATAATGTAATTATAGTAAGAGAAATTCTTAAAAATATATTAACAAATTTAAAAAATTAAAATAAAGAAGGATGTTGAAAAATGAGAAAAACGAAGAAACAAATAATGGAAGAAATATATGAATATGCCGATAATAAAGAGGTAACAAAGTCTACAATAAGAAAATATTTAATAGAAGAGCTTAAAATGAGTAGAAGTTCGGCATATAGATTTTTAAATAAATCAGATGAAGAAGAAATTGAAATAAAAAATAGAGAAACAAAAAAACGAGATGATATAGAATATTCTGAAAAAGAATATGAAGAGATTGTAAGTAAATGTTATGAAATAATTCATTCTAAATATGGATTAAAAAGTAATGATATGATAACTCTTAAATTAGCCAAAAGTATAGCAGAAGATGCAGGAGTCAATTGTAGATGGTTATGTTGCAATATTTTAGGAATGAACACAAATAATTATGATAAATTAGAAAGAGGAAATAGTAAGACAAGCAAAATTTCAATAGGATTAGGTTTCAAGAATCCGGAAATATCAAAAAAAGTAAAAGAATTGAGACATGAATTAATAGGTACTAAATTAGGTGAGAAATTTTCTTTGCAAGATATACAAGACTTAGCAGAAGAAAAAGAAATTCCTATGCAGATAATTTTAGAAAAAGTATTTTGCTTAACAAGAGGTCATATATATAGACTATTAAAAGGAAGCAATATTATATTTAACAATAAAAGAGAATTTATTGATTATGAATATAATGAAGAATTAGAAGATGACAAGTTAGATACATGGATTGATGACATAAAAGAAAATAGTGAACAACCATATCAAGAATATAAGTTTTTTAAAGAAGAAGATAAAGAAGATCAATTATGGGAAAATCCTGAGTACTATTATTTAAATGCATCTAGTCAAGAAGAGTATATCGAAAGATTAAATATAAAAAGAGAAGAAATGAAAATAAGAAGGCAAAATCAAATAAAAAAATATGATGAAATGTACGAAATGTTATTAGAATCATATAAAGAATTAAATATAGCTAATAATAAAAGTTCTTTAACTACACCAAATACCAATAAAATAATGAAGAGATATATAAAAGAAATCAAAGAAATAATCACAAGAAATCCTAAATATTATACATATTATCCACCTAAATTAAAAATTGTAGATTTTGAAAAGATAGCTAAAGATTTTAATTTCGACACTAGCTATTTAGCTTATGAGATGTTTGGAGAGTCTCATTATATAAGACAAAAAACAGAAGAATCAGCCTTTGAATTACCATATGAAAAATTACCATTAGCAACGGAATTTTATGAATTATTTCATACCGATATGGAAAAAGCAATAAAAAGAATTATAAGCAATATAACATCAAAAAATCGAGATACTGTTACTAATGGGCTAGAGGATGATATGATGCAAATCTTGAACATAAATATATTAGAAAGAGGAAATCAATTATTATTTTATGGAGAAGATAATAAAACAAAAGAAGAATATTTATCTACAATTTATAGATATTTAAAAGTAGTTTGCAAGCAAAAAGTTAGGAGTTTAAAACAATATTCAGTTTCATTAAATAAGAGAGTTAAGGAAGATTCTGATAAAGAACACGGAGATTTAATAAAAGACGAAAAAACAAATGTTGAAAATGAGGCAACAGGGATTTTGGATATGATATCAGATGAAGAAAGTTTTGAAATAATTCAATTAATGATTCAAAATCTAAATGAAACAGAGTCAAGAGAAGAAGCATTAGCAAAAGTAGCAGAGCAATTAAAAATATCAACAAAAGAGCTTAAAGATAAATTGAATGATATTTATGAACAAATTGTATAGGAGGTAATAAAATTGATAGAAATAGAAATTGGAATCATATATTTAGACGAATTAAAAAATGATGAAACTAAAGAGTTAGAAGAGCAAATAAAAATTTTTAATGATAATTATTTAAACAATTATATTTTTTGCAAACAATATTTAATTTTTTCTAATATAAAATTAACTTCAAAAGAAGCAAGTTGTTTGGTCGATATTATTCAAACAGATGAAGGATTTGACTTATTATATGGTAAAGGAATAGAGACAACATATGCTAGATACATAGCTTTTAAAGAAAGTGAAAATAAGAGTGATAGAGGTATAAAAGATTATATAGAAAAAGTTACGAAAATGATTGAAATTAAAGATATTAATGAAATAAATAAAAAATATGAGACAAAGGTTAAAGAGGTTGAAGAATATAAAAAAGAGATTTGGGAAAGAAATGAATTGCTAAAACAATATCACAGATTATTAAAGGATAAAGATAAAGAAATAAATGAATTACGAGAGCAGGTAAAAATAAATATTTAGAATAAGGTTAGAATTGATTTTTTTTAATAAGTATGATATATAAAAATGAGAAAGAAAAATGAAAGGAACGAAAGAAAAAATGAAAGAAAAAGGAATTTTACTTCCAATATTTTCACTTCCAACTAAATATGGAATAGGGGATTTTGGATATGAAGCATATGAATTTATAGATATATTAAGTGAAAACAATATAAAATATTGGGAAATATTACCGATAAATGAAAGTAATAGACATCCATATTCACCTATAAGTTATTATGCATTAGAAGAAGATTATATTTCTTTAGATAAATTACAAGAACAAGGCTTAATAAAAAATGTAGAAACAAGAGAAAACAAAGACAGAGTAGTATATGATAACTTCAAACAGAAATATTATGAAGAAGCATTTAAAAATTTTAAGCCAGATAGTGAGTATGAAGAATTTATACAATTAAAAGAAATGAATGAATATGCTGAATTTTCAAGTGATAGGAGCCACTACAAAAAGGAATACTATTTATTTCTTCAATATATTTTATACAAACAATGGATGGAATTAAAAGAATATGCAAATTCAAAAGGTATAAAAATAATAGGAGACATGCCAGTATATCCTGTATTTGATTCAGTAGAAACCAAGTATAATCCAGAATGTTTCGAAATGAAAAATGGAAAATTCACATTTGAATCAGGAACACCACCAGACTACTTTAACGAAAATGGGCAGAAATGGAATAGCCCAGTGTATAATGTAGAAAATTTTAAAAAAGACAATTATCAATATTTAATAAAAAGATTTAGATATCATTTAAAATTATTCGATAAAGTTAGAATTGATTACTTTAGAGGATATGACTCATTTTTCAGAATTCCAATAGGAAAAACAGGAAAAGAAGGTTCATATACAGACGGAGTTAGTTATGGATTTTTTGATGAGTTATTTAAAGATGGAAATATCAAGGTCGAAAATCTAATAATTGAAGACTTAGGAGAAATTAGAGAAGAAACAATAAAATTAAGACAACATTATGGATTTACAAGACAAAAAATATTACAATTTTCAATAGACTTGGACAATTTTTATGATAGAGACAATGAGAATGAAAATGTATTAGTTTTTCCAGGAAACCATGATTGTAATACAATTTACGGATGGTATAAAACACTTGATGATGAACATAAGTGGAAATTAAAAGAATTTTTAAGAAGAAATGAATGCTATGACATTAATGTTAATATTGGAATTATGCAATATTTATTAAAGTGTAAGGCAAAAATGCCAATTATTATGATTCAAGATATATTGGGGCTAGATGAAAATGCTAGAATTAATGTTCCAGGAACAGAAAGTGATAAAAATTGGTCGTGGAAGTTAATTGATTTTGAAGATTTTAAGGAACGAATTAAAGATTGGAAATAGTTGGTGAAAGGGGAAAAAACAATGGCTTTTATGGGAAGAGCAGATGTTCCATCAATGGGATTTGGAAATAATTCAGATGATAACAATACAAATCACGATAACAGAGAAAGAGAAGAAAAAAACTTTTTGGGTTAGGAATGCTGACAATGCTAATTTTTTACGGAATAAAAATAAATTTAGATATTACTTATACAAGAGAAAAATTTGAACAGATATATAATGAACAGAATATTAATGAAAATGCAGAGACTAAGTCTCAAATAAATGTGGAGATAAAAGGACTTAGCATAAAATCTGAAAAAGAATACTACATTGATGAATGTATGGAATTATATAAAATTTTCAAAATAAAAACTTATGGAACACTGGGAGTAAATTTTTTACTAAATATTTTATTAGTATTTCAAATATTTAGAATAATTGAAATTAATAATAAAAAAATTAAATTAAGCAAAGATGATGCAATATTGTTTGATGAAGATAAAGGAGATTAATTAAATGACTGATGAATCAGTAGTATACTTAATACTATTGTTTATAATTAATAAAGATTTGGCAAATACTGATAATCCAACTAAATATAAAGAGAATACTGATTGGTTTTATGAAGATTATGATGAAAATAAAGAAAAGTAAAAGAAACTACCTATTTTTAGGTAGTTTCTTGCACTGAAATTGATTATATGGTCGAGGCGACAGGAATCGAACCTGCGACCTCATGGTCCCAAACCACGCGCGCTACCAACTGCGCTACGCCTCGATAAATATTTCATTGCTAAACGCTTATATATAATAGCACAATTAAAAAATAAAATCAAGGCTTTTTTGAAAAAAATCCAAAAAAGTCCTTGATGGTTAATCTTTGTGTTTACCAAACAAAGACAATATACGAAGAAAAATATTAATAAAATCTAGATACAATTCCATAGCACCATAAACATACAACTTTTCATCTTCGCAAAAACCAGCTTGTTGCATAAGTTTAATTTTATTTATATCATAAATAGTCAAACCAAAGAAAATAAGTAAAATAGCCCAGTCTAAAGCGATATCCAACATAGTACTACCAACAAAAATGTTAATAATAGTTAGAACAATACCAACTAAAAGAGCTACAGTTAAAATATTCCCCCAATTAGAAATATCCTTGTCAGTTTTATATCCAATTAAAGATAAAACACCAAATAAAGCTGCAGTTCCTGTGAATGCATAGACAATAGAAGTCATTTCATATGCAACAAAAATTACTGATAAAGTAAGACCATTTATACAAGCATAAGTAAAAAATAAAATTGTAACAGCTGCAGGGGAAAGCTTTTTAAACAATAAAGAAAAAATTAAAACAACAGCAATCTCAACAATTCCCAAAGCTATATAACTACCGTTTGTAAGAATGGAAATATACAGACCAGATTTGTAAACATAGAAAGCAGTTATGGCGCTTGCAAGTAAACCTAGAAACATTCTAAAAAAGGTATTTGTAAGAACTTGGTTTGTGTCAACAGTATGAATAGCATTATTATCATCATATGTCTCCATAATATCACCACCTTCATTAATATATGCAATAATTAATAAATTATAAAATATATTGTAAATATAAAAGGAAAAAAAGTCAATAAAAAATGGGATATTAGAGTTACATTGTTACTATAAAATTGCATAGAATTTCTAAAATTTCTTCATGCACATTAAAAATTTCATTCAAAACTTATATTTCTAGGTCTTATTTGCATTAATTTCATATTTCAAATTCCTTTATTTTTTATAAAATCAACAACAATTCCACAAATAATAAACTCAACAGCAAAAGTAAAACTAGATTTTATTAAACTCAAACCTAAGTGATATAAGAAATTTATTCCTAAAAATATGTATATTAATAAAATACAGACGGCTGTAAGACAAACAAGACCCGAAAATAATAAACCATATTTCATTATTTTATATGTATTTTCATCTAAATTTTTGAGTCCTCCAAAAAAATTATTCATAATGACCTCCTGGTAAAGAGATAGAACTCTTAAATAAAAATAAATTATCTTATAGATATAATAACATGATAGGCTCACAAAATCAAAGGAAATAAATACCAAGTATTGTAATTCAAATAAAAATATGATAGTATAAAAATCACATAGAAAATGCACGGCAGAGAACCGGTCCCAAACGTGCAAAAAATGCACCGATGAGAACCGGTCCCAACGGTGCAAAATAGAAGGGAGACAAAATGGCAAAAGCGAAGACGGTATTTGTATGTAGTGAGTGTGGAAATGAATCGCCTAAATGGTTGGGAAAATGTCCGGCATGCAATAGTTGGAATACATTTTATGAGCAAAAAATTGAAAAATATACTGAGACAAATAAGATAGAAAAAAAGATAAATAATACGCCAAAGCCTTTAAGCAGTTATGTTGGGCAAGAGGCTAATAGAACATCAACAGGATATTTAGAATTAGATAGAGTATTAGGCGGAGGTTTAGTAAAAGGATCATTAATATTGCTTGGAGGAGAACCAGGAATTGGTAAATCTACATTGATTTTGCAATTATGTGAAAAAGTTCAAGGCGAAGGAAAAGTGTTGTATGTTTCTGGAGAGGAATCGGCTGAACAAATAAAGTTAAGGGCAGATAGGCTTGAAGTTAAAAATGAAGAGTTGATGTTTTTAGGAGAAACTAATATAGATGTTATTAAAGATGCAATAGCTGACATGAAGCCTAAACTTGTAATAATAGATTCTATACAAACAATGTATTCAGACGAAATTACTGCTGCTGCAGGAAGTGTTAGTCAAGTAAGAGAAATAACAGCTCAAATTATGAGAATGTGCAAAGCTCAACAAATAACTACCATTATTATAGGTCATGTTACTAAAGAAGGAAACATAGCTGGTCCAAGAGTTTTGGAACATATGGTAGATACGGTGTTATATCTAGAAGGAGAAAGATATAATACATATAGAATTTTAAGAGCTGTAAAGAATAGATTTGGTTCAACAAATGAAATCGGAATGTTTGAGATGAGGCAAGAGGGAATGTGTGAAGTAACAAATCCATCTGATATATTGATAACGGAAAGAGAAGATAATCCATCAGGTTCTTGTATTTTGGCAAGTGTAGAAGGTACAAGACCAATTTTAGTAGAAGTACAAGCATTAACATCACAAACAGTATTTGGATTACCCAAAAGAACTGCAAATGGTTTTGATTATAATAGATTAGCTGTTTTAATAGCAGTATTAGAAAAAAAGGCAGGATTATCACTTGGAAATCAGGATGTATATTTAAATGTTGCAGGAGGAATGAAAATTTCTGAACCAGCAGCAGATTTAGGAATTATTGCAACAGTGGCATCATCATATAAAAATGTGCCAATCTCTCAATCTACCGTAGTTATGGGAGAGGTTGGTTTAACAGGAGAAGTAAGACGAATAAATTTAATAGAAAAAAGGTTGAAAGAAGCAGAAAAATTGGGATTTAAGACATGTATTATTCCGGGAAATAATAAAAAAGGCTTGAAAGATGACTATAAATTAGATATAATAGGTGTCAAGAATATAGGGGAAATGCTAAGAATACTTAAAATTAAGTAAATAAGTATTAAAACTTTAAGGAGGTAGAGCACAACAATGAGTACCGTTAAAGAAGACCCGATAGCAAAAATATTAAGAAAAATTGCCCCGGGAACGCCGATAAGAGAAGGACTTGAAAATATATTAAAAGCCAAAACAGGAGCATTGCTACTTATAACAGATAAGCCAGAAGTTATCGAAGAAGTGGTTGATGGAGGATTTTTTATAAATGAAGATTATACTTCGTCAAAATTATATGAATTAGCCAAGATGGACGGTGCAATAGTTTTGAGTGGAGATATGAAAAAAATTCTATTTGCAAATGCACAATTAATTCCATCATATCAAATTCCTACAGTTGAAACAGGAACAAGGCACAGAACAGCTGAAAGAACAGCAAAACAGACAGGAGAATTGGTAATAAGCATATCTCAAAGAAGAAATATAATAACAGTGTTTAAAGAAAATTATAGATATATTCTAGAAGATACGGAAGCAGTGTTAAATAAAGCCAATCAAGCTATTCAAACATTAGAAAAATATAGAAAAGTTTATGATAGTAAATTAAGCATTTTAAATGAATATGAATTTAATGATATAGTAACTTTAGATAATGTATTAACAGTTATACAAAGAGCAGAAATGGTAATGAAGATAGTGGAAGAAATCCAAAAACAAATTTACGAACTTGGTAATGATGGCCGATTAGTAAATATGCAATTAGAAGAATTAATTGGAGGACTTGCTAAAGAAGAACTTCAAGTCATAAAAGATTATCAAGTAAATGAGATAGAGGCAGAAGAGATATTAGAACAGTTATCTAAACTAAGCCATGAGGATTTAAGAAAAGAACCAATAATCGCTAAAACATTAGGATATGAAAGTTTTGAGAATTTTGAAGAACTAGCAGTATATCCTAAAGGGTATAGAATCTTAAGTAAAGTACCTAGAATGCCAAATACTATAGTAGAGAATTTGGTAAAGTCATTTAAATCATTCCAACATATTTTAGTTGCCGAAATAAGTGACTTAGATAATGTTGATGGAATTGGAGAAGTAAGGGCAAAAACAATAAAACAAACTTTGAAAAAGATGCAAGAACAATTTGCATTTGATAATATATTAATTTAAAATCTGATACAAAGAAAGGAAGAAAGAAAATGAAGAAAGCATCAAATATAATAACAATAATAGCATTAATTTTAATTGTAGCATTAATAGGAGGAGTATCTTACGGATACTATAAAAAAGCAACAATGGAAGTTAAAAATCCAATAGTAACAATGGAAGTGCAGGATTTTGGAACAATAAAACTTGAATTATATCCAGAAATGGCACCACAAACAGTAGCAAATTTTGTGGCACTTGCTCAACATGGATTTTATGATGGACTTAAATTTCATAGAATAGTAGAAGGATTTATGATTCAAGGTGGAGATTCAAATGGGGATGGAACAGGAGCTCCAAAGTTAAGCGATTTAGGGATAGATGTAAAAGATGGTGAAGATAGAGATTATTGTATAAAAGGAGAATTTTTATCAAATGGATATAATAAAAATACTCTAAAACATAAAGAAGGTGTAATTTCTATGGCCAGAGCAGATTATACACAACAATATTCGAAAGCATTAACAACAGAAAGTTATAATTCAGCTGGTTCTCAATTTTTTATAATGACAGCAGATAATTCTTCATTAGATGGAAATTATGCACCATTTGGAAAAGTAATTGAAGGAATGGATATAGTTCATAATATTGAAAAAGTTGAAGTAAAAGAAGCAGATTCAAGTAGTTCTAGTGAAGATTCTTCATCAGAAAGTGAATCAAAAGAGAAAAGTACACCTGTTAATGATGTAATAATTTCAAAAGTTTCAGTTGAAACATATGGAGTTGATTATGGAAAACCAGATACATTAGAAACTTGGAATTATTATGATTGGGTTTATAAAACATATGGAATTAATTTAAAACAATATCAACAATAAACAGAAAAGTTGTCAATGAGAAAAAATTTTCTTCTTGGCAACTTTTTAGTATGTAATTGCATTATTATGTAAAATATGGTATACTATAAATGATTAGGCCAAGGGCCTTATATATACGTAACTTAAAAAAATTTTTTGACACAGGAGGAATTATTATGACAACAACAGAGATTAAAAAAATTAAAATCGAGGATGCTGGTTTTTCAAATAAAGCCTATAATGCTTTAGCTCGGATGGGATTAAAAAATCTCGGAGATGTTTGTGAAAAGACAGAAGAAGATTTAGCGCAAAAAAGAAGCTTAGGGACTAAAACTCTTAACATAATAAAAGAGGTTTTGGCAAGTTATGGCCTAAAGTTAAAAGACCATGCGGAAAATCATATATCTAATCTTAAATTAGATAAAAGAGTCTATAGAATGCTTATAGTTGCAGGGATAGACACAATTCCTAAGCTTGCAGGTACAACCCAATACAAATTTGAGGATATTGGTTTTGGTGCAGCTGCTATCAAGACAATAAAACAGAAACTCAAAGAAAAAGGAGTTGACTGCGAGAAATATAAGAAACAGATAACAATAGACTCGGGATTGGATGAACTGGATGTATCTGCACGGACATACCATGCCCTAAGAAATTACAGAATAATTACAGTTCGAGACATTGTAAGACTTTCAAAGTCAGAACTGATGAGAATTCGAAACTTTGGAGAAAAGTCTGCAAATGAGCTGGATGCTGAACTGCGAAAGCATGGCTTACAGCTGAAAGAATAATAGAGTTTTAAGTTACAAAAAGAGGTGACCTATGTTGATGGGTCACCTTTTAAACATGTAATGGAAATTTGCAATAAAAAAAGTGGCCGAATTCCACTTTTTACGCAATAGCTGCATTTAATTTCTTAGATAGACTAGATTTTTTTCTAGCAGCTGTATTTTTTACGATTACACCTTTTGTGCAAGCTTGATCAATTTTCTTTGTAGCTTCTGCAAATAAAACTTTTGCTTCTTCTACTTTTCCGGCTGCAATAGCTTCTTCAAATTTCTTAACAGCTGATTTATATCCAGTTTTTATCATATTATTTCTTAATGTTTTTTTCTCAATAATTTTAACTCTCTTTTTTGCTGATTTAATATTTGGCATGTTTGATGCACCTCCTCTTGGTAAAAATAATCTATAACGTGTAACATTATATCATACAAGTTTTGATTTGACAAGAGATAAAGCGAAAATTTCGCAAAAATATTGCACTAGCTTGAATAATATGGTATAGTATTAAATGTAGAAAAAGAATAAAAACACAAGAAAGGTGAGTGATATGATGATAGCAATAGGAAGTGACCATGGAGGGTACAAATTAAAAGAAGAAATAAAAAAGTATTTAGAAGAAAAAGAGATTGAATACACTGATTGTGGCACATTTAATGAAGAAAGTGCAGACTATCCGGAGATAGCAAAAACAGTAGCTTTACAAATACAAGATAAACAATGTGATAAAGGAATATTAATATGCCGTTCAGGAATTGGAATGAGTATAGTAGCAAATAAATTTAAAGGAATAAGATGTGCAAAATGCAATGACGAAGAAGAAGCAAAATTTTCAAGAATGCATAATGATTCAAATATATTAGCATTAGGGGCTGACTACACAGATACAAGTAAAGCAATAAGAATTGTAAGAATGTGGATCGCAACAGAATTCGAAGGTGGAAGACATCAAGAAAGAATAAAAATAATTGAAGAAATAGAAAATGAAAATATGAAATAATGGAGGCCAAATTTAAATGTGGGGGAATATAGCAATAGCATTTTTATTAGCATTTATAGTATCATTTATGGCTACGCCATATACTATAAAAATTGCTACCAAAATTGGTGCAGTTGATGTGCCAAAAGACAAAAGAAGAATGCATACTAAAAAGATGCCTAAATTTGGAGGACCAGCAGTAATAATAGGTTTTTTAGTATCAATGGCTTATTTATTGATAGTGATGAGTATTGAAGGAAGTATTGATTTATTTACAGAGCAAGAATATGGAAAAAAACTTTTAGGTTTATTATTAGGAATAGTAGCAATTGCAATTACAGGGGTTTTAGATGATACAAAAACATTAACTTGGTGGCAACAATTAATAGGACAAGTTGTTGCAGCAGTGATAGTAGTTGCATTTGGGATAAGAATAGAACATTTGGATATTCCATTTTTATATAGAGTGGGATTAAACGAAGTATTTTCCACAATTGTTACTATTGTGTGGATTGTAGGAGTTATAAATTCAATAAATTTAATTGATGGACTAGATGGATTATCATCAGGAATATCATTAATATCGTGTATATCACTATTAATTATATTTTTAATGAATGATTCACCGATGATTGCAACTATAATAGTTACAGCAATGAGTGGAGCACTAGTAGGTTTTTTACCATTTAATTTTTCACCAGCAAAAACATTTATTGGTGATACAGGTTCAAACTTTTTAGGATTTATGCTAGCAGTAGTATCAATACTAGGAGTTGCAAAAACATATACAGCGGCAGTAATTGTTTTACCAGTAATAGTGTTGGGATTACCTATATTTGATGTTTTATTTGCAATAATAAGAAGAATAGCTAAAGGAAAATCTATAAAAGCCGTATTTAAGCCAGATAAAGGACATTTGCACCACAAACTAGTTGCAAAAGGATTTACGCAAAAACAGGCAGTATTAATATTATACGGTTTAAGTGCATCGCTTGGAATGTTTGCAATAATATTATTTGATAGTGGAATTTGGAAAGCATTATCATTTTTACTAATGATTATTGCAGCAGTTGCAATAGGATATAGAAATTTTATAAAAGAAAAAGAAAAAAAGCCAAAACTAATTGATAATAAATAGAAGGGAGAAGCGATGAAAGACCAAATAATAAAATTTT
Organism: uncultured Clostridia bacterium; assembly: GCA_934167685.1. Taxonomy (GTDB): domain Bacteria; phylum Bacillota; class Clostridia; order TANB77; family CAG-508; genus CAG-269. Next base: position 28,791 of record CAKPLQ010000004.1, read on the forward strand.
TAGCTTATGATGAAAAAATCTCAATTACATGCATATCTACAACAAATTTAGTAGAAGAAGCTAGAAGAATTCATGACCTAAGTCCATTAGCAACAGCGGTAATGGGAAGAATATTAACGATAACTGCACTCATTGGAGCCGATATGAAAAACGAAACAGATAAATTAACAATACAAATAAAAGGAAATGGACCAGTAGGAAAAATAGTTGCAGTAGCTGATAATACACCAAAAGTAAAAGCATGTATAACAGAGCCACATGTTGAATTACCATTAAATGAATTTGGTAAATTAGATGTAGGTGGAGCAGTTGGAAACGAAGGATTTATAAATGTAATAAAAGATATTGGATTAAAAGAACCATATATAGGAATAAGTCCATTAATGTCAGGTGAAATTGCAGAAGATTTTGCAAATTATTTTCAAACATCAGAACAAAAGCAAACAGCGGTTGCATTAGGAGTATTAGTGGATAAAAATGGAGTACGTTCAAGTGGAGGTTATATAATAAGTCCAATGCCAGATGCAACAGATGAGGAAATATCAAAAGTAGAAAAGGCAATATTTGAAGCAGGTGCAATATCAAGAATGCTAGATAATAATTTGACACTTGAGGAAATTGCCAAAAAAGTTACTGGGGACAAAAAAGCAAAAGTAATAGATGCCTCAAAAGAGCCTAAATACGAATGTGAATGTAATAAGCAAAGATTTGCAGATGGATTAATGACACTTGGCAAAGAACAATTGACTGAATTAATTGAAGAAGATGAAAATGCAGAAATTAAATGTCAATTTTGTAATAAGGTTTATAATTTTAATAAAGAAGAATTAGAAGAAATATTAGAAAAGGTAGGTAAATAATATGGAAGAAGTAATAGTATTTGGACACAAAAGTCCTGACACAGACACAATCTGTTCAGCAATAGTAATGGCAGATTTACAAACAAAATTAAAAGGAGAAAAAGTTATTCCTTGTAGATTAGGGGAAATAAATGAAGAAACTAAATTTGCATTAAAAAAATTTAAAGCTGAAGAACCTAAATTAATCGAAAAGGTAGAACAAGGACAAAGAGTAATCTTAGTAGACCACAACGAATTTTCTCAATCAGTAGAGGGAATAGAAAATGCCAAAATAGAATCAGTAGTTGACCATCATAGAATAAACAATTTTGAAACAGCAGAACCACTATTTTATTATGCTCAACCAGTTGGATGCACATCAACAATATTATTTGAATTATATAAATCAAATAATATTGAAATAACAGCTCAAATGGCAGGGTTAATGTTAAGTGCAATAATATCTGATACATTATTATTAAAATCTCCAACAACAACAGAAAAAGATAAAAAAGCTTTAGAAGAACTTGCTAAAATAGCTGATGTAGATGTAAATATCTATGGCTTAGATATGTTAAAAGCAGGAACAAATCTAGATAAATACACAGAAGACGAATTAATTCGTTTAGACGCTAAAAAAATAGAAAAAGAAGATATTAAATATGTTATTGCTCAAGTAAATACAGTAAGCATTCCAGATGTATTAAAAAGAAAAGCAAAAATTGAACAAGAAATAAACAAAGAAATTTTAGCAAAAGGTTTAAGTTTATTTGTATTTGTAATTACAGACATTGTAAATAGCAATTCAGAAGCTATTGTTTTAGGAGATAGAGTAGATGCAATATCAAAAACTTATGAAGTAAATGATAATATTGCAGTTATGCCAGGAGTTGTTTCTAGAAAGAAACAAATACTTCCATTAGTAGAGAAAAATATATAGTGAACGTATTGTGAAAAAAAGTCAAAAATCTTGACTTTTTTTCTATTTAAGTATATACTCTTACTCGAAAGAATAAAATGATAAAGAGGTAAAAATGAAAGTTAAAGAATTAGCAATAATTATACTAATGACAATAATGCTAATGCTATTAAACACAAAAGTAGAAGCAACAACAGGAAAGATAAATTCTGAAACAGTAAGATTAAGAAAAGAACCAAATACAAGTTCAACAATAATAGAACAATTAGACAAAGACACAGAAGTAGAAATTATTGAAGAAGAAGATAATTGGTATAAAATTAAAGCAAAAGTAAATGGTGAAAGTGTAACAGGATATGTAAGTAAAAAACTAGTTGATGCAAAAGAAGAAAATACAGCAACAACGAATGAAGTTACAAAAGCACCAATAGAAACTGAAACCAAAGTAGACAAAGCAAATCCAGAAATATCACTTTATGATAATATTGCAGAACCTTCAACAGTAACTGTAAATACTACAAATGAAATACAAGAAAATGAACAATATAAAATAGAACAAGAAACAGAAATAAAAGTAGTACCACTTATAAATGCGAAGACTAAATCAAAAATTGTTGGAAATGTAAAAGTAATAGAAATAATTAATGATTGGTGTAAAATAGAAAATGACTTGACAGATGGTTGGGTAAGAAAAAGTATATTAAAATCAACAGAGACACAAGAAACACAACAAGAAGAACAACAACCTGTAGTAGAAAATTCAACAGTAGAGACAAATCAAGAACAGGAAAAAGAGCCAGAAGTTACAGATAAAAAAGAAGAAACAACAACAGTAAAAAGTATAAGTAAGACTGGATATGTGTCAGCAGACGGTTTGATAGTAAGAAAAGAAGCATCTACATCAAGTGATGAAATAGATAGTTTAGCCAAAAATGATAAAGTAGAAATAATAGGTCAAGTAGACGGATGGTATCAAATTAAGCTAAATGGGAAGACAGGATATGTATCAGCAAAATACATTTCAGACACAAAAGTAACTGAAACAACATCAAGAAGCGGAAGCACAATAAAGGAAGAAAAAGTTACACCAATGGAGGTAGAAGAAAAGACAGAGGAAACAACAAGTTCAACTACTTCAAATTCAAATAAAGGTACATCAGTAGTTGAATATGCCAAAAGTTATCTAGGATGTAAATATGTATCTGGTGGGTCATCACCATCAACAGGATTTGACTGTTCAGGATTTACATCATATGTATATAAAAACTTTGGAGTATCACTAAGTAGGGCATCTAAAGGTCAAATAAATGATGGAGTTGCAGTATCTAGAAGTGATTTACAACCAGGGGACATAGTAGTATTCAATAATTCAGGAAATACATCAATAGGGCATGTTGGAATATATATCGGGGGAGATAATTTTATACATGCTGCAAATCCAAGTCAAGGAGTAACAATAACATCATTATCATCAAGCTATTATAGCAAAAGATATGTAGGAGCAAGGAGAGTAAATTAATTGAATAGACCAATTTTAATTGTAGTAATTGGTTATATTATAGGTATAATATGGGGGATATACTTTAAAGTGAGTATACTCCCATTTTATTTTTTTCTATTTTTAATCTATATTATAATCAGATTACCATATAAAAAAAGAAAATTTAATATTCTTTCAATCAAGAGATATTTTAGATATATCAAGTTGATTTTTAAAATCAATATTATTATAACAATTATTATTTCATCTTTTATATCAAATATAATAATCAAAATTCTAGAGAATAAATATGAAAATTTATATCATGAAGGAGAAGAATTAAATATTAGTGCAATTGTAATAGGAAATAAACAAGAAAAGGACTATTACGATAGATATAAAGTAAAGGCTACTGATGGAAAGTATAAGAATACACAATTATATATTAATATATCCAAAAAGAAACAACTAGAATATGGAGACAAAATAACCTTTAAAGGAGAATACAAAGAACCATCTAAAACTAGAAACTATAAAGGATTTAATTACAAACAATATTTAAAAACATTGAAAATATATGGAACAGTAAAAACTAAAAAAATTGAAATATTAGAAAAGAACAAAGCAAATCCAATAATGCAGATTTCAAACAAGACTTTTTTTAAAATCAAAAATAATATTGAAAAAACATATAGTAATAAGATGGCGAAAATAATTTTAGGAATAATGCTAGGAGATACAACAGAGATTGATGAGCAAACTAAAGAAGATTTTGCAAATAGCAATATTTCACATGTTTTGGCTGTATCAGGGCTACACATATCATATATTATATTGCTAGCTACAAAGTCAACAAAAAACATATTTGGAAAAAAGCAAAGTAAAATTATTGCAGGTATAATTTTAGCAATATATATGGCTATTACTGGATTTAGTATATCTATTGTAAGAGCAAGTATTATGGGGATTTTAACCTGTATGGCATTTGTAGTATATAGAAAGAGTGATACATTAAATAATATTGCAATATCAACACTAATAATATTAATAAGTAATCCATATAATCTAATAAGTATAAGTTTTTTATTAACTTATGGCGGGACATTAGGGATAATATATTTTCAGCCAGTTGTAGAAAAAATAATTAAAAGCTTTAAAATAAGAAATAGAAGATGGAAATATGCTTATTTAAGAATTCAAAGAAAATGTGAAAATATTATTTCAATAATATCTGTGTCAATTTCAGCACAGATTATCATTGCACCAATAATGGTACTATATTTTAATAGTGCCGGATTAGGTTTTTTAATAACGAATTTATTACTTAGTTTTGTAATAGGAATAATAGTAATTGGCGGTTTTATTCAAATTTTAATATCATTAATTTCAATAAAGGCGGGTATAGCACTTGCAAAAATAATAGAGATTCCACTATATGGAATAATAATAATTTCAAAAATCAATATTGCAAATTTTAAAGTCATAACACCAGATATTTATCAGATTACTTTATATTATTTTACAGTTTGTATTTTAGCTTATTTGTATAAAATTTTTAATCAAAGGCATTGTAATATAACTCAAGAGAGAATCAAAAACACTTTGTATTTATTAAGGTATAAGTCAAGACCTCATTTTAAGAAAGTTAAAATTTTAATAATTATTTTAGTCATTGTATTTTATTCAATTAACAAAATTCCAGATAATTTAAAAATTTATTTTATAGATGTAGGGCAAGGTGACAGTACATTGATAGTTACACCAAGCAACAAAAAAATTCTTATAGATGGAGGAGGAAGTAGTTCGTATGATGTTGGTAAAAATACATTATTACCATATTTGCTAGATAGAAAAATTAAAAAAATAGATTATATGATAATTAGTCATTTTGATAATGACCATGTTCGGACGGGTTGTTATATATTCTACAGGAAATTAAGGTAGAAAGAATAATTATAGGAAGACAATTTGAAACTTGTGAAAATTATGAGGAATTTCAAAGAATAGTAAAAACTAAAAAAATCAAAGTAACTATAGTGGAAACTGGAAATAAAATTGCAATTGAGAAGGGGTTGTATTTTTATGTATTATGGCCTTCGGAGACAGATATGATTTCTAATAATGCAATAAATAATAATTCATTAGTATGTAAGCTAATATATAATAATTTTTCTATGTTGTTTACAGGGGATATTGAAGAAATTGCAGAAAAGGCAATTCTATCAAAATATGTTAATAAAACAGAGTTGTTAAATGCTGATATTCTGAAGGTTGCTCATCATGGTTCTAAAACATCTTCTATAAAAGAATTTATAAATGTGGTTAACCCTAAATATGCCGTTATTGGAGTGGGTAAAGATAATAAGTTTGGACATCCTTCTGAAAAAACTTTGGAAACCTTGAATGATAAAAATGTGAAGATTTATAGAACTGATATTTCTGGAGAAATAATGATTATAATTGATGGAGATAGTGTGAAGGTAAAAAGTTTTTTGAATACGAGTTGAGAGTTATGAATGCAATAAATTTTATAGAAACAATTGAATAAGCAATAAATTTTATGTTAAAATAAGGAGGAAAAGAGATTGAACAAAAATTTACTAGATATTGAAGTTATAAGAGGATTTGTAACAAAAAGAAAAGTTGACTAGACGATGCATTGTTTGAATAGATTAAATCAAAGAAATATATCAATATTAGATGTAAAAAATGCTATTCAAAATGGTAGAATAATAGAATATTATTATGATGATTATCCATATCCAAGTTGCTTAATATTAGGGTATAACATAAATTATAAGAAAATACATATTGTATGTGGAATAAGCTCAGATACAGTCCATATGATTACAGCATATTATCCAGATACAAATTATTGGGAAAAGGATATGAAAACGAGGAGGGAAAAATAATGAAATGTTTTATGTGTGATGGAGATTTAGAAGAGAAAAAGGTGAATTATGTAGTTGATTTAGAAGAAACGATTATCATTATTAAAGGTGTACCAGCAAAAGTTTGCCCACAATGTGGTGAACAGTATTTTGATGATAAAACATCAGAAAACATTGAAAGAATTGTAAATCAATTGAAACAGTTGGCAACGGAAGTGACAATTGTTAATTATACTGAAAAAGTTGCATAATCTCCTGTTAAATTTTGTATAAAAATTACAACCTTGGTAATAATATGAAAAACGGAAGGTTGTGAGAGGTTGAAAAATAATTACAATTTTGGCTACTTCAAATTTCATTTAAAACGCGGTTACATACACCACGTATGCGCCCTTGCCTTTTAAATAAAATTTTCAGCTCTGCATACTGAGGCTGTAACAAGCAAGCTTTAACAGCCTCAGTGATTGCCAAAATTTAATTCTTTTCCAACCTGGTTCGTGCCTTGAGAAAGGAATGAATAAAAATGAAAAATACAGGAAAAATCATAATTATAAGTATAGTATTAGCAATATGTGCAGGGGTTGCAACATATTTTATAGTAAAGCAAAATAAAAAAAGTGAAATAATACCAGAAACGAATACGTATATATCAGAAAAAATAGAAGACGAATGCACAGAAGAATACAAAGAAGAACAAGGACAAGAAAATACAACAGTAGTATCTTCAACAGAAGAGAAGGTAGCAGCAAATGCGATATTGATATTAAAAAAATATTATACCAAATGTGACCATACAATAAATGAATATGTAGAATTGCCACAAGAATTGGTAAATTTAACGAAAGAACAAGTTCAAGAAAAATATAAAGATTGGCAAGTAATTGGATTTGAAAAAGGAAAAGTAACATTATATAAAGAATTTGACGATGTATGTGGGGAACATTTTAAATTAAAAATAGAAAATGGAAAAGTTGTTGTATATACTGTAAATAATGATGGAACAGAAACCCTTTATGAAAAAACAAATATTTCAAGTGAATATCTTACAGAAACAGACTTACTTAATATGCAAGATGGATTAGAGATATACGGAAAAGAAGAATTAAATCAAGTTATTGAAGATTTTGAGTAATAAATTAAAGACAAGCCACATAAAATTTAACTAAAGAGATAAACGAGGAGGAAAATTATGTGGGAAACTTTAAGAAAAGAAGATATTTTACAGAAACTAAGGACAAAGCAAGGTGTAGGATTATCGCAACGAGAGGTACTTGTAAGAAAACAGAAATATGGGAGTAACAAATTAGAAGAAAAAAAGAAAGAAACACTATTAGTAAAATTTATAAAACAATTTAATGATTTTATGATTATTATTTTAATAATAGCATCAATTTTATCAGCTGTTACCTCATATTTTCAAGGTGAAAATGATTATGTTGATTCAATAATTATTATTGCTATTGTAGTATTTAATGCACTTATGGGAGTAATTCAAGAAGCAAAGGCTGAGAAATCAATTGAGGCATTAAAGCAAATGACTCCACCTAAAGCTAAAGTTATAAGAGATGGACGAGTACAAGAAATTAATGCAGAAGAGTTAGTACCAGGAGACATTGTTGAATTAGAAGCGGGAATTTATGTGCCAGCAGATTGTAGATTATTAGAAAGCCATAATTTAAAAATAGAGGAATCAAGTTTGACAGGAGAAACAGAGCCTGTTCTGAAAAATGCAGATATGATAGCACAAAATGATGTGCCATTAGGAGACATGTTAAATATGGCATTTATGGCAAGTATTGTGGTAAATGGCCATGGGAAAGCAGTAGTAACTGAAACTGGAATGAATACACGAGTAGGCAAAATTGCAAATATGATTATGGAAGACGAAATACCTGAAACACCAATCCAGAAGAAGTTAGCACAAGTTGGAAAAACACTAGGAATAGTATGTTTGGCGATTTGTGCACTTATATTTTTTATAGGAATGATAAAACATATTTACCCAATAGAGATGTTTATGACTTCAGTGGGATTGGCAGTTGCGGCTATACCAGAGGGATTGCCTGCAATTGTAACAATTATGCTCTCAATTGGTGTAAGTAAAATGGCTAAAAATAACAGCATTATAAGAAAGTTGCCAGCAGTAGAAACTTTAGGATGTAGTAATGTTATTTGTTCAGATAAAACAGGGACATTAACTCAAAATAAGATGACAGTTGTAGAGATAAAGGCCAAAGATACAATATTAGCAAGTAAATTTGCAACAATGTGTACTGATAGTAATATTATTCATCAAAATGGACAAACAAAAGTAAATGGAGAGCCTACGGAAATTGCCTTGGTACAGAATGGACTTAAACATAATTTAAATAAAAATGATTTATATAAGGAAATGCCACGAGTGGCAGAAATTCCATTTGATTCTAATAGAAAAATGATGACAACAATACATAAAAATGGAGGTAGATATCTGGTTATAACTAAAGGTGCTCCAGATATATTGCTTAATAAATGTAATTTAATGAGTATGGAAAAACGTAGAATAGAGATTGAAAATCAGCAAATGGCTGAAAAGGCCTTAAGAGTAATTGCAGTAGCATATAAAGAAATTGATAATTTACCTAGAAGTTTAGAAATGAATTTATTAGAAGATGGGTTGAATTTTGTTGGATTAATTGGGATGATAGACCCTCCTAGAGATGGTGTAAAAGAAGCGGTACGAACTTGTAAAAAGGCAGGGATAAAAACTGTAATGATTACAGGTGACCATATTGCAACTGCTAAAGCAATTGCGAAAGAGTTAAATATTTTATCGCCACATGATAAAGCAATAACAGGAAAAGAACTTGACAAAATTTCTCAAGAACAATTAGTAAAAGATATTAAAGATTATTCAGTATTTGCAAGGGTAACTCCTGAACATAAGGTCAGAATTGTAAAGGCATGGCAAAGTGCAGGAAATGTAGTCGCTATGACAGGCGATGGTGTAAATGATAGTCCGGCATTAAAATGTGCAGATATAGGAATTGCAATGGGAAAAAACGGTACTGATGTTGCTAAAAATGCTTCTGATATGATACTTGCAGATGACAATTTTGTTACAATTGTAAAAGCAGTAAAACAGGGGAGAAATATATATGATAATATCAAAAAGGCTATTCACTTTTTGATTGCAACAAATATAGGTGAGATAGTAACTGTATTTATGGGACTGGTTCTAGGGTTAAAATCACCATTATTAGCAATTCAATTATTATGGATAAATTTGGTTACAGATTCTTTGCCTGCAATTGCAATTGGCTTAGAACCACCTGAAAAAGATATCATGAAAAGACCTCCTGTAGATAATAAAAAAGGTATTTTTGCAGATGGTCTATGGAATAAAATTGTTATTGAAGGAATCATGTTAGGAATTTTAACACTTGTTGCATTTGGAATAGGAAATAAATATTATGATTTAGAAGTAGCAAGAACAATGGCTTTTGTTTCTTTAGGATTATTAGAACTTGTCCACAGTTTTAATATAAAAAGTGAACAGTCTATATTTCAAATTGGGTTATTTGAGAATAAGTATTTGATTGGAAGTTTTGTGTTAGGTGCTATAGTTCAGACTATTGTTGTGTTTGTTCCAACATTAGCAGATGTGTTTAAGTTAGTTCCATTGACTCAGACACAATGGTTTATTACAATTGCTATTTCGTTGCTACCAATAGTGATTGTTGAGTTACAAAAGAAGTTTTCTTCTATGAATTTGGTTAAAATTATTTATATGAGGAAACAAGAGGCGTAATTAATTTATATATAGTGAGGCACGGCACATTTGTTTTAGAGAATTGATGGGCCGTGGCTTTTGAATTAAAACTTTATTTGACTTCTAATAATTTTTTTTCTTTTTCTAATTGTTTTAGACTTTTTTCTGGAGTGGGTAAATCTTCTGGCATAGTGCCACCAAGTTCTTTTATTGTATTTCTTATTTTGGAACCAACTTCATAATGTGTTTTATTAGCAGCTGATTCAGTTTGTATGTTATCTCGTTTTAATCTTGACTCAGTTTGTGTAATACGAAATAGATTTGCTGCAAGTTCTTCACTGCCCATATTATCTAAAATATCTTCTCTATATCGTAGATCTTTTCTTTTGGCTATATCGTCAGCAGTTTCGCCATTATATAATCCTTTATATCCAGCGTTATGGAATTTATCAAAGTTTTTTACTCCTGCATTTTTGGCAGCCTGGTTAAGTGAATAGTTTCCTTTTCTTGTTAGATTTCTTTGGTAAAATCTTTTTTCGTCCTCTGTTAACATACTGTATTCTTTTTCTGTAAGTTCTTGCTTTCTTGTTTGAATTGCAAAATATGTTTGGGCAAGAGCTATGACTTTTTTTCGGCTATCACCATTTTGAGCAATTAAGTAACAGGCATAGCGGGTTAGTTTGTAATCTTTAATTTCTTTTTCAGCTCCAGAGCCTATTGCCACCATCTTCCTGACATCAAGAAAATGGTCAAGATTACTTATATTGCTGTTTTCACAAGATTGTTTGGCCTTTCTTATTACTTTCTCGAAATTTTCCCATTTGTTATATTCTAAAATCTTTTGTAATTCTCTAGCATACCAATATTCAACTCCATTTTCATCAATGTGCTTAATATTTTCAAAGTTTTCATTTGTATAACTTGAAGTTTTTTCTAATTGTTTCATTTTTTCACCTCCTTTTTTATATTATTTATGATATTATACTACAGTTAAATAGAGATTACAATATAAGAGCGAAAAAAAGTTCGAAAAAATTATATTGACAAAAAAATAAAAAAATGTTACTTTATAAGAAGTGTAACTAATTATACTAAAAGATAAAAAGAAAGGGGAAAGAGTATGAAAAAATCAAGTATGGGAATAATCTGTATTGTTATAGTTTTAATCATTGTTGGTATAGCAATGGTTAGCAGCTATAATGGTATGGTGTCAAAACAAGAAGCAGTAGAAAGTTCATTATCAGATTTAGATGTAATGCTACAGAGAAGAGCAGATTTAATACCTAATTTAGTAAGTACAGTTAAAGGTTATACAAGTCATGAAACAGAAATTATTGATAAGATAACAGAAGCAAGAAGTAATTTGGTAAATGCTAAGAGTGTAGAAGAAAAATCTAAAGCAAATGATGAATTATCTAAATCTTTAAATGCATTGATGGTAGTAGTAGAAAATTATCCAGATTTAAAATCATCTGACAATTTTAAACAATTATCAGATGAATTAGCAGGAACAGAAAATCGTATTGCTGTTGCAAGAAAAGATTATAACAGTGCTGTAAAAACATTTAACACAACAATTAAAAAGTTTCCTAACAATATGTTAGCTGGTATGTTTGGTTTTGAAAAAGGTACATATTTTGAAGCCGACGAACAGAGTACGGAGGTGCCTAATGTTAATTTCGAATAAAAAGAAAATGACATTAAAAATTATAATTATGTTCATTATATTAATTAATATTTTTAGTATAAGAACATTGGCTGTAGTAAATCCAACAACAGACTTTTATGTTAATGATTATGCTAATTTACTTAGCGAAGAAACAAAGAATTATATTATTACAACAAATAAAAGTTTATATAATCAAACAGGAGCTCAAATTGTTGTTGTAACTGTGCCAAGCCTTGATGGAAATTCTTTAGAAGATTATGCGACTCAACTATTTAGAAAATTCGGAATAGGAGATAGCAGTAAGAATAATGGAGTACTTTTATTGCTAGCGTTAGAAGAACGACAATTTAGAATTGAAGTTGGTTACGGTCTAGAAGGGGCTTTACCAGATGGAAAAACAGGAAGAATACAAGATGAGTATATTATTCCATATTTAAAACAAAATAACTGGGATGATGGAATAAAGAATGGATTTAGTGCAGTATTACAAGAGGTTGCAAATGAATACAATATAGAAGTTGGAGCTGAAGATGCAATAGCTGTAGCTAATAAGAGTAGTGATGATGAAATGCTGATAGGTTTTGTTGCAATTCCATTTTTATCATTTGCAGTGGGAGTTTTATGTGGAAAATTTACAAAAAATAATAAACTAAAAATTGCTGGAGCTTTATATCTAATTGTAATAGCTGTTCTTTATAGTTTTATTTTAAATGGAGCAACTATAGTTGGAATAGGAACAGCTATAGTAAGCCAGATAATAATGATTGTATTTTTTGTATTATTTAATTTTATTTGGTTTGTATCTGGAGCTAATATGCTTTCTAAAAAGCCACGAGGAAGAGGACACTATGGAGGAGGTTTCTTTGACGGAGGAAATGATTCTTTTGGAGGAGGTAGTAGCTCATTTGGAGGAGGTTCCTTTGGAGGAGGAGGTTCTTCTGGTGGAGGCGGAAGCTCAAGAGGATTTTAATTTTTAAACAAGAAAGTGGAATTTTATTCCGCTTTCTTGTGCTTACAAAATATTTTTCTTTTCATTTGCTAAATACAATAAAGTATGGTAAAATTAACAAAATTGTAATTATATTGTAAGGGAGATGCTAGATTTAATGAAGTGTTTGTTAATGAATAAAAATAGACCGATTGTGTTAATAGAATATAATACGAAATATAACTCAATAGAAAAAGTATATGAAATTTATGATATTAAATATGCTCCGTTATCTGTATATAATGCATACACTAATAAAGCGCAAAACTTAACTGAAGCAATCAACAAATGGTTTAGAAATAGAGGAATACCAGCATGGAGAAAAGATATTGAAAGACTATTAGAAAGATTAAATGTAGAAACAACAGAAGAATTGATTAATAAAGCATATGCATTGGGGCTATCTGACCAGTATTGGATAAAAGAAGAAAAAAGTTCTATAAAGTGGTCTGACATAAATTTTTTTGAAAATGATTTTAAATATAAAGGATACTTACAAGCATCTTTAAGCCAAGGAAAGTATAATAGCAAAATAGAACAGGCAGAGCTAATGTCACCCAATAATACAACAGATGGAATGTTGCAAAAAGGCTGGATTATCGAAAACAATAAAAGAATATTAGTAAAAGGAACATATCAGGCAAGCAGAGAAGAGCCGATAAATGAATGGTTAGCTGCAGAAATATGTAAAAGGCTAGGATTTTTTCATTGTAATTACTGGATTGATATAGTTAATGATAATCTTGTGTCAAAATGTGAAGATTTCATTAATGAAGATGAAGAAATAATATCAGCATATGATATATATTATTTTGAAAAGAAATCTAATAGCATAAATGATTATCAACATTATATAAGTATTTTAGAAAATCAAGGAGTACCAAATGCAAGAGAGAATGTAGAAAATATGTTTATATTAGATTACTTAATAATGAATATAGATAGACATATGAAAAATTTTGGGGTAATTAGAGATGTAAATACTCTTGAGTGGGTAAGAACAACTCCAATATTTGATAATGGAGAGAGTATGCAATGTGAAAAACTTACTAATAATATTAACTTTTCTAATGGTAAAGGAAAATTTTTTAGTAATACAAATAAAGATTATGAAGAGATACTAAAAAGTATTGGGCATAATATATCTAGAATTGAGATAACTAAACTTGATGGTTTAGTTGAAGAATATAGAGAAAAATTAAAAAAGTATAAAGATTATACAGATAGTTCAGAAGAAAGAATAGATAAACTTTGTGAAGGATTGCAATATAGAATAAATATGTTAAATAAAAAGATAAACGAGAGTATTTTTTAAGTATTCTCGTTTTTGTATGTGAGAAAATTTAACTTTACACACAAACCAATAAAATAAATTGAAAAAGTGTTGACTATAAATAGTAGAAATGATAAAGTAA